>JAZTYE010000122.1:0-13569 GCA_045636765.1 Candidatus Egerieisoma sp. | reverse complement strand
GATTGGTGCGGTAGTTCAGTTTGGTTAGAATACCGGCCTGTCACGCCGGGGGTCGCGGGTTCGCGCCCCGTCCGCACCGCCAAAAAGAGTAACTTAGCAGTTGCGCTTTTTTTATTTTAAATTCTTTTCTAAATTTGTTTCTTCCAGGAGAAATATATTTAATAACTATATGAGAACACAATCTAAAATCTCTTTCTTACTGCTTTTTGCAGCATTGGCTCTATTTATGGTGAGCTGTTCCAAAGAAGGGACAACACCGGACGAGCCTACAGTATCTACAAACAATTCACTTTCAAGTTTTTCATTTTCTAAAGCCAATAATCCTAAGCTTACAGAGAATTGCCAGGCAACATTTGCCTTTGGCAATCAGTATTGGATAACTGTACCTGAGGGTGTAGACTTGAGTTCCCTTGTTCCTACATTTGCTGTAGATTCCAAGGCTACAGTAAAAGTTGGTACCACTACAATCCAAAGTGACGGACAGCCTGTTGATTTTACTAAAACAGTTACAATTGCCGTAACATCAGAGAGCGGATCAACCAGAAACTACATGATACTTGCAAAGAATGGAAATACCAAAATTGACAATATGGTGTATTCATTTATGATAGAGCATGAAATACCAGGAGTATCTGTTGCTATAAGCAAAAATGAGGAGACCGTATATACAGGAGCCTACGGATTTGCAAACAAATTGACCTACGAAAGGGTAACATCTGACCATCTGTTCAGATTAGCCAGTATGTCAAAGCAGCATACAGCCATTGCAATCATGTCACTAATGGAGAAGGGTAAGCTGAAACTTTCTGACACAGTATTTGGAAAGGACGGTCTCTTGTACAAAGCTTTTGGAGACAACATGTCATCTTCATGGAAGGCCATTACAGTTGAACATCTTCTGTCACACACCAGCGGTATTTTTACAGAGGGATTCTTTGGAGCTGGAAGCGCATTTAGCGGAAAGAGCCTGGATGCAAGAATCAATGTGCATTTATCATCCGCATTGAACGGTACTCCTGGAGTAACTTATGAATACAACAACAGCAACTTTGCAATTTTAGGTAAAATTGTAGAGGTGGTTTCCGGCAAACCATTTATGGATTACCTCAAAGAGGATGTATATGGGCCTAATGACATTACAGGCATTGATGCAGCCAAAAATGATGATCCAATTAAAGGCGAAGTGGTACATTACAGCCAAAACAGTGTCAACCCTTATGACAACAATGTAGAGGTTGGTCTTGCTGCCGGTGGTGTAGTAGCAACTGCCCCTGGTCTTATGCAACTTATGGCACGCATTGATTACGGCACAAAAGTTAAAGACATTCTAAAGAAAGAAACTTTGGATATAATGTATAAAGCCATTAATGTTGTTGATACAGATGGTGATCCGTTCAACCAATATGCACTTGGCTGGAGAAAAAATTATAAAAACCACCCTACATTTGAAGCTTGGCATGGTGGAACATTGGCTGGAGTATGTCCTGTATGGGCAAGGACAACTGACAATGTAAACGGCGTTATCCTTTGCAACTCCCGCAGTTATGACAAGAGCATTGACAGCGATATGAGATATTTGCTGGAAGATATTCAGGATGTTGTAAGAAAATAACTATACAAATAGTTTAAGAGGGCAATTTGATTGCCCTCTTTTTTTGAAATTCTTATTACCTTTATCATATGAAAAAAGATAAAAATACACTTACAGCCATATGGTATCTTTACAGGGACGGATTCAGGAATATGACCTGGGGAAAACCGCTTTGGGGAGTAATTATTCTCAAGGCCATTATCCTGTTTGCCATCTTAAGGGTATTTTTCTTCCAACCTGCCATGAAAGGGCTCACTCCAGAAGAAAAAAGTGAACAGGTTGGAGGACATCTTGTTAAAGGGATAAAGAACGATACACTAACAATCAAATAAAACTTCAAAACTATGGATGCAGTATTTTGGTCTAGACTGCAATTTGCAGTAACTGCCGGATACCACTGGCTTTTTGTCCCACTTACATTGGGCCTGGCTATGGTTATGGCCATTATGGAAACCATTTATGTTGTAAAGAAAGATGAGTTCTGGAAAAAGACAGCCCAGTTCTGGATGAAAATCTTTGCCATAAACTTTGCAGTTGGCATTGCTACCGGTATTATTCTGGAATTTGAGTTTGGTACAAACTGGAGCAATTACTCCTGGTTTGTAGGTGATATCTTTGGTGCCCCTTTAGCCATTGAGGGTATTCTTGCATTCTTTATGGAGGCCACCTTCTTTGCTGTAATGTTCTTTGGATGGGAAAAAGTAAGCAAAAAATTCCACCTTACAGCAACATGGCTTACAGGCATAGGAGCATCCATTTCTGCATACTGGATCCTGGTTGCAAACGGCTGGATGCAGAATCCTGTAGGTACAACCTTCAATCCAGATACAGTGAGGAGTGAAATGGCATCTGTTGCCGCTTTTTGGGAAGTTATCAGCAATCCTGTTGCAGTAAGCAAATTTTTCCATTCAGTTACCAGCGGATGGCTTACAGGTGGTGTTTTTGTTGTGGGTATAAGTTGTTGGTACATCCTTAAGAAAAGGGATATGAAATTTGCAAAAGCCAGTGTACTTATTGGTGGTCTTGTGGGCCTTTTGGGTGCAGGTGCTGTAATGCTGTCGGGAGACTCATCCGGCATACATGCTGCAAAATATCAGCCAATGAAACTTGCTGCTGCTGAGGGATTGGAAAATGGAGGAGAAAAGGCTCCTTTCAGCATTGTTCCAGGCGTGGAGATTCCAGGTATGCTTTCAATCCTTGCCACACATGACATTGACGGATATGTTCCGGGCATAAATGATATCATTAATGGATATACAGATAATGAGGGTAATGTTATCCCTTCTGTTGCGCAGAAGATGGAGATGGGTAAAAAGGCCCTTACCGCATTGGCAAAATACAGGGAAACCAAGGATACAGATTCTCAGGCTGCAGCAGAATCTCTTGCAGTGCTGCAGGAGAACATGCAGTATATGGGTTACGGTTATTTTACCTCACCGGAAGAGGTAATTCCACCTGTAGGAATTGTATATTGGGCATTCCGTGCAATGGTTGGTCTTGGAATGTTCCTTGCATTGGTCCTTGTACTTGCGGTATGGTTTACATATAAGAACAGAATTGAGAACATGAAGTGGCTTATGTGGGCTGCAATAATTTCAATTCCGCTTGTTTATATATGCGGACAAGCAGGTTGGATTGTAGCTGAAGTTGGACGCCAACCTTGGACTATCCAGGGGCTGCTTCCTGTAAATGTTGCTATTTCAGATGTAAGTATTGCGGCAGTAAAGACTACATTCTTTATATTCCTTGCAGTTTTTGCATTATTCCTTGCAATTGAGATTAGGATTATGATTGGGGCCTTTAAGAAAGGTCCTCAGATTGAATCTGATGTAAAACCTGAAAATCAGTAAGCCATGTCATACATATTTCTACAAAATTATTGGTGGTGCCTTATTGCCCTGTTGGGTGGTCTGCTTGTTTTCCTTATGTTTGTCCAGGGAGCAAATTTGCACCTTGTAAACGGCAAGTTGAACGATTTGCAGAAAAGGATGGTTGTAAATTCAACCGGACGCAAATGGGAGCTCGCCTTTACCACTTTGGTTACTTTTGGAGGAGCATTTTTTGCTTCGTTCCCGTTATTCTACAGCACAAGTTTTGGCGGTGCATACTGGGTATGGATGTTGTTGCTCATTACATTTGTATTCCAGGCTGTTTCATATGAGTTCCTGCATAAAAAAGAGAACCTGCTTGGCGTAAAAGGGTTCAGGATTGCTCTTGTAGCCAATGGATTCCTTGCCCCATTTATTGTTGGTACTGCTGTTGGAACATTTTTTACAGGATCAAACTTTACTGTAAACAAGGCTGCAATAATGGATATTGGAGCACCTGTTATAAGCACATGGCAAAGCAGCTGGAGAGGCCTTGAGGCCCTTGCCCAACCGCACGCTGTTCTACTTGGCCTTACCTTGGTAGGACTTACTACAATCCTTGGAGCTCTATACCTTATAAACAATGTTGATGACAAGGATTTGTCGGGAAAAATGCGATGGACAATAAAGGTTGTGACTCCTGGATTCTTGCTGTGTTTCCTTGTTTGGACAGGAATGTTGCTATGTAAACAAGGATTTGCTGTGGATGCAGCGGGCACAGTATTTATGGAGAAGTACAAATATCTGCATAACCTGCTGCAGATTCCTGTTGTAATGGCTATGCTGCTTGTGGGAGTAGTGCTTGTTCTGTCAGGAATCTGGATGGGAGGATTTTCCTCAAGCAGAAAAGGAATCTGGTCTGCTGGTCCTGGTACAGTACTGGTTGTAATGAGCGTATTCTTCCTTGCAGGATTCAACGGTACAGCATACTACCCTTCTGTTGCCGATCTGCAAAGCTCACTAACATTGGCAAACAGCTCCTCAAGCCAGTTTACTTTATTGGTAATGTCTTGTGTATCATTGCTTATACCATTTGTTCTGGCATACATAGTTTACGCATGGAGAGCAATGGACCGTAAGATGATTACAGCAGAAGAGATGAACAGTAAAGAAAACAAATATTAGCAGTCAGTTATAACTTATCATACATCAGCCTGGCAAACAAGATTAAAGCATCAAGTTGCGGAATCTCTTTGCCGGGCTGTTTTACAATGTGGCCATCCTCCATAAACGCAAAATCTACCCTTCCCTCATCAACTGCTTTTTGCATAAACTCCTCTCCTCCCGACAAAATATTAAGTTCCACCTGAGGGAACCTCTCCACAAAACCGGGAAGCAACTTTCCACAAAACTCCGATAGAAGGCTATTGCATACACCTATCCTCATCTCACCGCTACAAGATGATTTATGCAATACCAAATCTCCTTCCAACTTTTTATAAGCATCAATAATGGCATAAGCATGTCTCAGCACAAGATTTCCCTCAGCAGATAGTTCAATCTTCCTCCCGGCACGCGAAAACAGCTTTATCCCCAAGTTACTCTCCAGCTCCTGGATATGCTTTGTAATTGCAGGTTGTGAAATCTGCAATTGTTTGGAAGCCTCTGTAAAACTCAGATTCTCTGCAACAGATATAAAAACCTCAAGTCTGAAATCCATAATCCTTATATATCCTCATTAAAAAACGCTTATACCCAACTCTGTTGTAAAATCTGCCAAAGTGGAGATTCCCCTATATGAATTGCCATGCTCGTTGAGCTCCGGGCTCCATACTGCTATAGAAAGTTTTCCGGGGATTACCGCAACAATGCCACCTCCTACTCCACTTTTACCAGGCATACCAACTCTGTATGCAAAGTCTCCGCTCTCATCATAAAAACCACAAGTAAGCATAAGGGCATTTATTCTCTTGGCATCCCTATAACATACAACTTCTTTACCATCCAGTGGATTAATTCCATTATTTGCCAAAAACAGGAACGCCTGCGCCAGCTGACTGGTACTCATCTCAATGCTGCACTGATTGCAATAGGCACGGAACACCTTGCTCACTTTACCGTTAAAATTACCAAAACTCTTCATAAGATGAGCAAGAGCCTTATTTCTTTCCCCTGTTACATATTCACTTTGGGAAACCTCATCATTATAGCATATATCTTCAGTACCGGCCAATCTCCTTACATACCTTAAAAGTTGCTCTCCAAAATCAGGGACCCGCTCCAAAAGTTTGTCTGTAATTACCAATGCACCGGCATTAATGAACGGATTGCGTGGGATACCCTTTTCATACTCAAGCTGCACAAGAGAATTGAACGGGCTCCCCGACGGCTCCTTACCTACACTCTGCCAAATCTCAGCACCAACCATGGGTGCCAACATGGAAAGTGTAAAGACCTTGGAAATACTCTGAATGGAGAATTTTTCCTTATAATCTCCTATATTATACTGCTTTCCGTCTACCGTACACACAGAGATGGCATATTTGTCTGCAGACACTTTAGCCAAAGGTGGAATATAATCAGCCACTTTACCCTTTCCGGTACAATCCTTATAATTTTGATAAATGAATTTTATGATATTTTCCACAGCTACTTGTATAAATAAAATATCTCACTATAAATGTTTTTCAAAATTAAACAAAAATACATAAACAATAAAAGTATATCTGTTGCTGCTATAAAATGCGTAAACTGCGTAAATTTTTTAGAAAAAAGAAAAACTTTATGTAAAGTCCGGATATTTTGCTTTTTCAGGAATCCTTTTACACTTCTCAATGGTAGTTTTGCTCCCGACATTTTTTTGTACATAAATTTAATTGGAGGAGCATATTATGAAGAGAAAGTATTTTTTTGCAGTTGTATTGGGTACAGCAGCTTGTGCACTATTGGAAAGCTGCAATGGTTTCATGTTGGAGGAGAAAGAAATTGGCCAGGGATCAATATCTATGGCCATTGGCAAAGTAAATGATAATTTCTATTCAGATGGTACATACCTTAAAAGTAACATAAACACAGATACCAACAACTTTATCCTTACCATTTACTCTACAGAAGGGGAGAAAGTATATGACGGGAGATATGGCGACAGACCCCAAGAGATTGTAGTCACCCCAGGAGGGTATGAGATTGGTCTGTATTCCAAACGATTTACTCCTCCAATGTATGATTCTCCAGTTTTTGGAGATGTGCAGGCTATAGTAGTTGGGGAAAATGAGCAAGCCAAGATATCATTTAAATGTACACAGATAAATGCAGGTGTTAAATTTACATTTGCAAATGACTTTATTGCCAGGTTCCCAGGAAGCGGAATCTATATTTCCCAAGGCAAAGAACAGCTTGCATACGATTATAATCAGAAAAAATATGCATATGTATCTACAGAGGAATTTAATGTCTTATACAAGAAATCCGGCAAAGATACCGTTTTGCTTGCCAAGTCTCTTTCTGCAGGGCAGATGTTGCATCTTAAACTCTCATACAGTGCAAGCCGCACAACAGCATCTGTATTTAACATAGAAATTGACACCACTAGGGAGTGGCTGGGTTACAATTATAACGTTGGTTTGAAAATTCCTACAGGAGCTCTCTCAATAGAGGAAGCAAAAGGCCTTATTGGAGAGAAAAACATAAAGGTATTCGGTTATATATTGGGAGGTGACCCTACCAACAACTCAATAAGGGTAGGGCCACCTTTTGAATCAAGAACTTCACTCGTAATAGCTCCAAGCATGTCTGAGAGGAACCGCAACAACATGTTTGTAGTGGAGCTGCCATCCGGTGCAGTACGTGATGCTCTCAACCTTGTTGTTTATCCGGAGCACCTCGGCCGCCCCGTTGTAGTAACAGGCTCAATTGTAGAATCATACTACGGATACCCGGGCATAAAGAATACAAAGAGCTATACTCTCTTGTAGCTTTTTGACAAGAACAGGACAGTACAGGCTAGAGTGGCAACTGCACCTCCAATATAACCCGCAACAGGTTGCAGATTGAGACCTCCTTGTACATTTGGAGCCACAAGCAGATAGCACACACTCATATAGGTAATGAACATGGCAGGTATGCTCATCACCCAATGCGGCTTACCGTTTACAGAAAAATAGACAGCACATGCCCATAGGGTGGTGGCAGCCAAAAGCTGGTTGCTTATCCCAACGTATGTCCAGATAATGGAAAAATCCACATTGCAGCTTATGAATGCAATAATGAATATAGGAATGCAGATAAGGATCCTGTTCCTTACCGATTTCTGGTTGAACTTGAGCGCGTCTGCAATAATGAGTCTCAAGCTGCGGAAAGCGGTGTCTCCAGTAGTGATTGGGCAGACTACAACACCCAGTATTGCAATAATGGCACCAACTTTTCCTAGCCAGCTCTCACATATTGTGTTAACTATTATGGCAGGGGTATTCCCACTGTCCGCCATTGCATTCAGCTGCTCCGGACCTCCAAAGTAAGCCATGGCTGCAGTAGCCCATATACAGGTTACTATACCCTCTGCTATCATGGCTCCATAAAAAATAGGGCGTCCGTATTTCTCATTGCCCATACAACGTGCCATAAGCGGAGATTGTGTTGCATGGAATCCGCTTATGGCTCCGCATGAGATAACTATAAAGAGCATAGGGATGAGCATATACTCGTCAGAATTGCTCTTGTAGCTATGGAAAGTCTCAGGGGTAAGCTCTACAAGGGTAATGTCTCCGGCAATGCCATGCACAAGCAGGGCTCCACCAACTGCCGCTGCCATAAAGAGGAGCACTCCTCCCAGATATGGATAAACAGTACCAATGATTTTATCTATCGGGAGCAAAGTTGCAATTATGTAGTAGAAGAATATTACAACCAGCCATATTTTCAGGTCTATTCCCGACAGCTGCTGCAACAGACCTGCAGGACCGCTGATAAATGAAGTGCCAACAGCAAAGAGGAGAATGACAATGACAAATGTGATGAACTTGGAGAAACCTTTTCCCAAATAGCGTCCTATTACATCATTCAGGCTGGCACCGTTCTGCCTTAGAGAGAGCATTCCTGCAGTATAGTCATGGGCCGCTCCCATAAAGATGCAGCCAAGAACTATCCACAAGTATGCAATAGGACCGTAGGCAGCTCCCATAATGGCTCCAAAGATTGGTCCAAGACCGGCGATGTTGAGAAACTGGATTATAAATATTTTCCATGGCCTGATTACCTGGTAATCCACCCCGTCTGCCATTGATACTGCAGGTGTATCCCTTTGGGGATTGGCTCCAAAGAATCTGTCCATAAATTTGCCGTATGTAAAATAGGCTGCTATAAGCAGTGTTACAGATATTAAAAATGTAATCATTACGGTATTGGTTTAGTCTATACAAATATATTACTATTTTTGCAATAGGAATCTGTTTAGTTTATATGAAAAGGATCATAATTTTTGGAGCTTCATCGGGAATCGGAAAAATATTGGCGGAGAGCTATGCTGCCGAGGGTAATATGGTTGCTGTGGCTGCCCGCAGGGAGGACAACCTTAAGGAATTGCAGAAGAGTTACCCTATAAATATCATTACATTCAAGGCTGATATGGCGGCACTTCCACAGGAAGAGGGAGGTGATGCCCACCTCAGCCCAAATGGGATGTTCAATGAGATGGTAGAAGCTCTTGGAGGGGTAGACCTGGTGATATACTCGTCGGGAGCAGGAAAACAGAATGTAGATTTTGATATGGAGCTTGAATACAGCACTATAAATGTCAATGTAAAAGGATTTACAGCTATAGTGGCAGCTGTGGTTGAGTACGGTTGCAAAGCTCAGCATCATGTGCAGTTTGCAACAATATCTTCAATTGCCTCTACAAGGGGTATTGGCTTGAGTGCTTCATACTCTGCAACAAAAATGTATCAGGTAAGGTACCTGGAGTCCATGAGGCAACTGGCAAATTCCAAAGGTTGGAACATGAGCTTTACTACCATAAAGCCCGGATTCGTTGCAACAGATTTCATTAAGGGGAGAAGTTATCCCATGACAATGCAGCCCGAGTATGCTACCCGTAAGATTAAAGAGGCAATTGATGCAAGACGCAACTCGGCCGTGATTGACTGGAAATGGAGCGCTATAGTAGCCCTATGGAGACTTATACCAAACTGGTTGTGGTACAAAATAAAATTGGGGTAATGGCCATTACCCCAATATTTTCAATTTTGCAAACTTGAGGAGAAGCGTTTTTCTTCCACCTTGCCTGAAATCTACAATTGCCTTGCGGCTGGTAAGGTCACCCTCAAGAGAAACAACAACACCTACACCAAAACGCTCATGCTCAATTGTCTGACCCACCTCAACCTTATTTGGGGAGTCTGCCACAAAATCTCTTCTAACAGCCTGCGCTACAGGAACTTTGCCTACCGGAGGTGAAACTCTCTGCATAGTTTTGTACTGGCTTCTGCCAATTATAGTCTCATCATCATCAAATTTAGTACGCAATTCTTCTTCCCAATCTGTAAGCGGGTTAAGTATGTATTGCTTGTCTATCTCCTTTATGAACCTGCTTGGCGGATTGCTCACATGACTTCCCCATTTTGTCCTTGAACGGGCAAATGAAAGTTTTACCCCCTTCTCAGCCCTGGTAAGTGCCACATAAAAGAGGCGTCTCTCCTCCTCCACATCCTGTTGTGTAGCTGTTCCCATTCCCGACGAAGGGAAAAGATTTTCCTCAACACCAACAATATACACATACGGGAACTCCAGACCTTTTGAAGAGTGAACTGTCATAAGGGCTATCTTGTTCTTGTCCTCCTCATTATCCTTGCCGTCCAAGTCACTTATAAGCGAAACATTCTCCAAGTAAAGATCCAGGGTTACAATTGGAGTGTCATACCCCTCCTGGGCCATTGCCTCATACTCGGCCATACCCTCATCCACAAACTCCTTAATTGAGTTATAAAGCTCCTCAATGTTTTCCACTCTACCTTGCCCCTCAAGTGTTGTATCCTGCTTCATGTACTCAAGTATTCCAAATCGGCCGTTTACCTCAAGGGCAAGTTCGTATGCATTGGTATATGGCATTTTCTCCTTAAGCGACTCAATCCCCTGCACAAACATCTTCATTTTTGTTTCAGTGGCACCCTTAATTCCAAACTCCTCCAGGTTACCCCCTTTTACAGCCTCAAACAATGATATCTCCTTTACAGCCGCAGCTTCTCTCAATCTGCCCAAAGAGGTCTCACCAATGCCCCTTGCAGGGAAGTTTATTACCCTGCGGAACGCCTCATCATCCTTGCCGTTTGCAACAAGGCGCAGATAGGCAAGCATATCCTTAACCTCAGCCCTCTCATAGAAAGAGTGGCCTGCATAAATCTTGTATGGCATATTCTTGCGCCTTAAAGCCTCCTCAATCACACGGCTCTGCGCATTGGTTCTGTATAGAATTGCAAAGCTGCTGAATGGTTCATGGGTCCTGCGCACCTGATCCATTATAGATGATGCAACCATAAATCCCTCCTCCTGCTCTGTAAAGGCATTTATAAGCTCAATGAGATCACCTCTCTCGTGCTCGGAGAAGCATTTTTTCTTAAGCTGCATCCTGTTCTTTGCTATAAGGGAGTTTGCAGCATCCACAATGGTTTGGGTAGAGCGGTAGTTCTGCTCCAGTCTGTACTCCTTGGCTTGCGGATAATCCTTTCTGAAATTGAGGATATTCTCTATCCTTGCTCCACGGAAACTGTAGATACTCTGGGCATCATCACCTACAACAGAAATATTCTGATGCTCCGTTGCAAGCTTTTTGATTATAAGATATTGGGCATAGTTGGTATCCTGGTACTCATCCACCATAATGAAATGGAACCTGCTCCTTATGCGGGCTAGGGCCTCCGGAAAATCCCTGAACAGAATATTGGTATAAAGTAGGATATCATCAAAATCCATGGCGCCAGCCTGTCTGCATTTCTTTGCATACTCCCTGTAGATCTCCCATACCCTTGGCTTCTTGGCTGCAGAATCATTCTGTATAAGTGTACTGTTCCTTGAATACGCTTCTGATGTAACAAGATTGTTTTTAGCCATGGAAATTCTGCCGTGAACTTCATTGGGTTTATATATCTTGTCATCAAGCTGAAGCTCCTTTATGCACGCTTTTATTACATTGCGGCTATCTGTAGTATCATAAATGGAGAAGGTTTTTGGGAACCCCAAAAGCTCAGCCTCCTCCCTCAAAAATCTTATAAAAATTGAGTGAAATGTGCCCATATAGAGTCTACGGGCCTTGTAATCCCCTATAATAGAAGCAATTCGCTCCTTCATCTCCCTAGATGCCTTATTTGTAAATGTTAGAGCCAATATGCTGCTAGGATCATATCCTTTGCTTAAAATATTTGCTATTCTGCATGTAAGCACCCTGGTTTTTCCACTACCTGCACCCGCAATGATGAGTTGCGGCCCTTCAATATCACTAACTGCCTGATACTGTGCAGGATTCAATTCTTTGAAAATTAACTGCTCTACCTGTTCCATAATAGTGCAAATCTACTGGCTAAAAATTCAAAAACAAAACCCAAAATACTTATTTATTAGCATAATATTGATTACATTTGCGCAAAATTTCTGAAATAATGATTAAACATATTCAATTACACAAGGGACTGGACATTCCTGTAAAAGGAGCGGCAGAGCTTAAAATTGAAAAGGACATTATCTCGGAGGTAGTTTCAGTAAAACCTGTCAACTTTAAGAACCTTACCCCAAAACTTCTTGTAAGAGAGGGTGATGAAGTTAAAGCTGGCAGCATTTTGTTTGTTGACAAGTACCGTCCTGAGATTGGCTTTGCTACCCCTGTAAGCGGAACAGTTGAGTCAGTAGTTAGAGGTGAGAAACGCAAACTTCTTGAGGTTCGCATCAAAGCTTCAAAAACTACAGAGTACATTAAATTTGAGACTCCGGAGCTTAGCAAGGCTACAGCTGAGGAGATTAAGAAAGTTCTTTTGGAGAGCGGTCTGTGGGTTGCCCTTAAACAGAGACCTTACGGTACTGTAGCAAATCCTGCAGATGAGCCAAGAGCGGTGTTCGTTTCTGCTTTTGACTCTGCGCCTTTGGCTCCAGACTACAATTTCACCCTTAAAGATGAGACCGCAAACATCCAGGTTGCAGTTGACGTGCTGAACAAGCTTACCAAAGGTGGAGTTTATGTTGGTGTAAACGCAAAGAACTGCGCAACTTCTCCATTCAACCATCTTAAAAATGTGAAACTATACGGCTTCTCAGGTGCACACCCTGCAGGTAACGTAGGTGTTCAGATCAATAACATTGCCCCAATCAACAAAGGTGAGGTTGTATGGACTGTTGACCCTATGTTCATGGTTGCAATAGGCAAGCTGTTCACAAAAGGTATCTATGACGTTAAGAGAACCATTGCAGTTGCAGGTAACCGAGTTGAGAAACCTTGCTATGTAACTTGCGTTCCAGGTACTCAGATCAAGGACTTGGATTTCCTTATAGGCAAAAAAGAGGTTGAGATATTTGACCAGGAGTGCGGATGCCGTTATATAAGCGGTAACGTGCTTTCAGGCAGCAATGTTGGTGCTGAGGGTTCTTTGGACTTCTACAGCAACATGGTTTCTGTAATCTCTGAGGGTAACTACTACGAGATGTTCGGTTGGGTTAAACCGTTCAGATGCGGCAAATTCAGCTTCTCAAAATCTTACTTCTCATGGTTGTGTCCTAAAAAACAGTATAAAGTTGATACAAATACCAACGGAGGCCAAAGAGCATTTGTAGTTTCAGATGTTTACGGCAAAGTGCTTCCTATGGATATATATCCTGTATATCTTCTTAAGGCTATCCTTGCAGAGGACATTGACAAGATGGAGCAGCTTGGTATCTATGAGGTAATTGAGGAGGACTTGGCTCTTTGCGAGTACGTATGTCCTTCAAAGATTGACATCCAGGATATCGTATCCAAGGGTATTGCAACAATGATTAAAGAAATGGCTTAAAACAGAGTAGTATGAAATCACTTTTGAATTTTGTTGAAAAAATTAAGCCAACCTTCAGCAAGGGTGGCAAATTGGGTTTTCTGCACTCTACTTTTGATGCCTTTGAGACCTTCCTTTTTGTTCCAAACACTGTAACAAAAAGCGG
>JAZTYE010000121.1:0-21413 GCA_045636765.1 Candidatus Egerieisoma sp. | reverse complement strand
GTGGCAAAAAAATTGCGTACACTCATCGGGAGTAAAATTTTTAACTTTGCAAAAATATAAAAGGTTACGCGTTTGGCAAAATGGCAATAAAAAGGAAGAAAAAAGGGAACAGATTCCTAAGGTGGCTGCTGCTGTATATCCCATTGTGGTTTGTAGGAATTACCGTTTCATGGGTAGTGCTGTTGCGCTATGTGCCTGTGTATGTAACCCCACTGATGGCTGTGCGCACCTATGAGAATTGGGGCGACAAGACATTCAAAACCTATAAGACATGGATGCCTATAGAGAAGATTTCCCCCAATATGGCAATGGCTGTAATGGCCAGCGAGGATACCAGATTCCTTTCCCATAACGGGTTTGACTGGGTGGAGATAGAAAATGCCGTTCAGGACCACAAGAGAGGGAAAAAGCTCCGTGGAGCCAGTACAATAAGCCAGCAGACTGCCAAGAATGTATTTCTTTTTCCAGGCAGAAGCTGGGTAAGAAAGGGATTTGAGGTATATTTTACATTCCTCATTGAGCATATCTGGGGCAAGGAACGCATCCTTGAGGTCTACCTTAATGTGGCAGAAATGGGCCGCGGCATCTTTGGTGCAGAGGCCGCTGCAGAAAGGCTTTTCAACACCAGAGCTGCAAAACTCACCTCCCGACAATCTGCCCTCATTGCCTCCTCTCTGCCCAATCCTTTGCAGCGCAAGGCCAACAAGCCCACACCCTACATGATAAAAAGGGCCGGTGATATACAAAAGATGATGAAACTTATTCCAAGGCCCCTGTGGCTGGAGTAGTGATAGTTAATAATCAATTGAAGACCATCTCTTACCAATTCTCACTTTTGTTTTTCCAGGGCCTTTTTCATAATCTTTTATTTCATCATACTTTGCAGGCAAGACAAAGTTTCCAAAAGAATCTATCAATCCCCATTTACCATCTATACATACCTTATTGATAAAAAATGATTCCCCAGATTTTAAGGTAACTCTTTCAAAATCTGCACCGAAACTATCAAATATAAAATCAGTAATAAAGGCTCCATAACTGTTCGTTAAAGCTTTCTTGTTAGTAGTTGTGTTTTTTACAAAAAATAAACTTTTATTGGAATTCCAATAAAAACCACCACCAATATCATCTCTTATAATCTTTCTGACATGATAAATACCACTATATCCACAAAGCCTAAGTTGATACATATTGACACCAAAAAGGAGCTCTTTTTTATAGATTAGATCCACCAACGATTTGTCAGATTTATTCTCAACTAACTCATAACAATTGTCTATTTTGTATATTGAACGCCCAAAATGACTCCTTGGATATCCATTCAGACCACAATATAACAGCCACACAAGTGACAATACAATAATTATTATCGTAGGAATTATCCATTTCTTAGATTTATGCTTTTTCTCAACTTCAAAATTCAACTCCTTAATATGAATTTTCTCTTCCACTTTAGTTTGACCAACATCTACAAAGGTTTCATCTGTGTATTCCTTTGAACCAAACTCTCTTGTTTGAAATTCCCTTAACAGTGGTCTCTCTTCAGGCTTTTTTGCAAGGTAAGGACTCAATAAATTCTGCCACTCTTGCGGGATGCCGTTCATATCAAGTGACTCCTCTACTATGCTCTTATGAAGACTATATACACTCAATTCTGATGAATAGGGAGCCTTACCTCTTAACAGATGCACAAAGGTTACTGCCAATGAATATAAATCACTCCTATAGTCCACATGTTTGCTGTTGACTACCTGTTCCGGACTCATATACATTGGAGTACCCATACTCATCCCTGACAATGTACTCAAATAATTATCCGCCACCTTAGAAATTCCAAAATCAAGCAACTCAACATTTCCTTCACTGGTAATGAATATATTGGAAGGTTTAATATCTCTATGGACAATACCTTGCTGATGGGTGTAATTCAGTGCTGAAACCATCTGGTTCCACCATCTCACTATCTGTGCCTGAGTAAAAACTGTTCTCTTCTTTATCAAACTGCCCAAATCCTCTCCTTCCAGGTACTCCATTATAATGCACGGACGGTCTTCTATCATCCCATAATCATATACTTGACGGATATTGGGATGATGCAGTTTAACCATTATCCTTGCTTCTTTCTCAAAACGTTCTATGATATTCTGCTCAGCACACAACCCCTTGGAAAGAATTTTTACCGCTGCCGATTTACCTAACTTATTCTTTGCATACCAAACCTCAGCCATTCCGCCTGTCCCCAACTTGCGAAGTAATGTGTATCCCGATATTGTCTTGTTTTCCATAGTATTTTGAGTTATAAGTTGTAATTCATCGGCATATCAAATATATTCAAATTGAAAAGATGTGTCCTTATTGTTTTCTTACGTCCCTTAGAGTTTCCAAAATCATTTTTTTCATATACCGTAATCAAATAATCCTCAAAAGGCGTCCCATCATCCAATACATCAACTCTAAGGATAATCCAGCCATCCCTACATTTTAACACCTCGTTTCCTGTTCCCCAAACTTCACCATAAGGGCTGAATCTTGTTATTTTTACTCTGGACACTCCGCTTTTATTGACAAAAGGAGATTTAATCCTTAAAACCAAAACATCTTTTGTAGATAAAAAGGATGTTTCGCATGTTTTTGTAGCTAATATAACCGGCTGTTTTGCACCAGATAACCGAAAGCATAACTCAGAACCATATCTATAAGGTCCATTCCAAGATTGTGAGAATGAATATTTAGGCAGTATGACAAATCCCAATATCAAAACTACGAATACATAAATTTTATTTCTTCTAATCATAGTTGAAATTTTAACATCTAATAAGACTTTCAAATAAAGCAACTCAGCTTTACCAGCCCGCTAACTCCATATATTAGAATAATTCTGTATTGCATCCCTTTAATTCAGAATAACAACTACTCTAAATCCCACATCTCTATTACGGGCATCGGGAACAATAAAATTCCTACTGGAAACACGACACTCACCTTTACCATAGTTCCAACTACCTCCTCGCAAAACACGATAAGTTCCATAAGACACTCCCTTAGGGTTATTATAATCATTTGCATCGTATGAATTGCTATACCAATCTTTACACCATTCCATAACATTACCTGACATATCATAGATACCTAACTCATTCCCTATTTTTATTTTTACCGGGTGTGCTGATCCATTGCTATTATCTGAATACCAAGCTACTGCATCAACATTGGCACTACCGCTATACTTTGTTACTTCATTCTTTCTACCACCTCTAGCTGCATACTCCCACTGAGCTTCTGTTGGTAGAGCATATGTTTTACCTGTAATCCTGCTCAACTCCCTACAAAAAGCTTGTGCATCATCAAATGAGACATAATGCATAGGATATGACGGGCCCACTCCATAAGCGATATCAGTAAAATAATCAATAGATGTGCCCATTATTTTCGTCCACTGCTCTTGGGAAATTTCACATTCTGCAATATGGAATGAGTTTATTTTAACTCTACGAACCGGTTTTTCATTATCATAATAATCTGATCCTTGCTCAGAAGTTGCCCCCATATTAAATTCTCCTCCCTCTACATAAACCATCTTCATATTTAATCCCTGAGCCATCTCTATAAAAGTACTATTGAAATTATACTGTGTTTTATATGCCATGACTTTATTTGGATTTGAAACTACCTGCACAGAGCAATTAAGTTCCTGATCTTCCAACCTGGCATTAATGGTTGCAGATCCAACTTTATGCGCTGTAATAATACCTGATTTATCAATTGATGCAATATCTTCTGAAGAAGACCACCAAACAACACTCTCACTCGCCATTTTACTATTATATTCATTTAGAATATCAATACTGGCCTCCTCTGACTCATATATTGTAATACTACTCACACTGAGATGATACTTGGTATGCTTAATGTCTTGCTTTTTATTTTTATTCTTATCATTGGATTTCTGCGCCATTGTTTGCTTGGCAACTTCCTTAGCTTTATAAACACTATCTTCATAAATCTGTATCTTTGCCAAACTATCTTTATATATTTGAGCCAAAGCCAAACTATCACTATGATGCGCCAATATATCCAACTGGTTATCAACAGTTTCTTTCCTGTTAAACTGATGCAATACCAATAAAACAATTACAAATATCAAAATCACACCTGCTACAATACCTGTCAACACAACTTTAGATACTGGTGTTTTATCTTCCTTGATACTCTTTAGCTTTGTATTTGACTTTATTGCATCACTATCCGGTATGGTAGATACTGTCTTCCACTCTTTCTTTGTCTCCCTATTTTCCACCTTTGTACCATCTTCTTCTACAAATGTTTCGTTATTTGAATCTTGCCAATCTGATTCCTTACGTTCAGCCTCACTGCCCACAAACTCTCTCAACTCAGGCCTATTCTCCGGTTTTTTTGATAGATACGGTTTTAGGAAAGTCTGCCACTCATGCGCTATACCACTTACATCCAACGGCTCTTCAACTATTCTTGTGTACAAACTGTAAACACTTAAATCTGATGTATATGGAGACTTCCCCTTTAATAGGTGGACAAAAGTTACAGCCAATGAATATAAATCACTTCTATAGTCCACATGTTTGCTGTTGACTACTTGTTCCGGACTCATATACATTGGAGTACCCATACTCATTCCAGAAAATGTACTCAAACAGCTGTCAGCCACCTTGGCTATACCAAAATCCAACAACTCTACATCGCCCTCTTTTGTGATAAAAATATTTGATGGCTTGATATCCCTATGAACTATACCTAGCCGATGTGTATACATCAAGGCTGATACCATCTGGTTCCACCACTTGATACTTTGCGTCTGAGTGAATACAGTACCTTTCTTTATCAAACTGGCCAAGTCTTCTCCCTCAAGATACTCCATTATTATACACG
This sequence comes from Candidatus Egerieisoma sp., assembly GCA_045636765.1. Classification (GTDB taxonomy): domain Bacteria; phylum Bacteroidota; class Bacteroidia; order Bacteroidales; family UBA932; genus Egerieousia. Next base: position 16,508 of record JAZTYE010000121.1, on the reverse strand, counting down.
GACGATCATCAATTGTACCATAATTATATACCTGACGGATATTAGGATGAGTCAATTTTACCATTATCCTAGCCTCTTTCTCAAACCGTTCTACTATATTCTCCTCATCACTCAATTTCTTGGCAAGAATCTTTACAGCCGCCACTTTGCCAATACTATTCTCTGCATACCACACCTCAGCCATTCCCCCTACACCTAATTTGCGAAGCAAGGTATACCCATATATTACTCTATTTTCCATTATTCTTTAAGTATGAATATTTACTTAAATAATTTCACTTTGTCAGATACATATTCAATGATAGCTGATATATATCCTAGTTTGTACAGAATAAAAATTCCTATGACCAATATTGCCATTGATAAAATACACATCCATAATCTCCCTCTTTTCTTCTTTTTATTCTTATTGGACATCACCCGTCTTGACTCATGAAAATTTTGTCCAGATTGTATAGAAATTCCATTATTCGTAGTATTGATTTTATCATCAGGCAAATCTACTGTTACTTTTTTCACACAAGTAATCTCCTCTATATGAATTAGATATGCAGAATTATTATCTCTACTCGCATCTTTACAACAGTTCTTGATTTTATTCATTTTTTCAGAATCCGTCAAATTCTCAGACAATATCTCTACCAAATAATCATCTGAGACACTTTCAAGTACACCATCTGAACACAAGAAGAAATAATCCCCGGCCATGATGTCTTCTGCTATAGAGATATCAGCCTCGCATCTTTTTGCAGGAGCAGGTTGTATTGCTCTTGTTATTATGTTTTTCCTGGGGTGCACAGCCGCTTCATCTTCTGTTATTATTCCATCCCTCAATAATTCATTTACAAGGGAATGGTCTGAAGTTTTGTTCACAATATATGATTGACCTTCAGATGTCCTTATGTGATATACCCTACTGTCACCTATATGAGCTATATATGCCTTGTCATCGGTCAAATACAGAAATGTGAGAGTTGTTCCCATCAACCCTTTTTGCTCATATGAAGCATTCTGTTCATCCAGCTCATCATAAGCAAATGCTAGTGCACGCCTAAACATATCAACCGAAAAATTTTCTTTCTTTACGGTTTTCAAAAAAGTAGCAATACTTTCACATATGACTTTGCTTGCAACTTCACCATACTCATGCCCACCCATACCATCACATACCATAAATAAATTGTCATTTATGGTAGGATGAACCGGGTATATCAAATCCTCTTGATTATCTCTCTTTCCTATTTCGTTAAAGAAATATGGGTGTGATATTTTCATATGTTATTCTGATTTTAAGATCATTTCTGTATGTCCAATTCTAACAACATCCCCTGGTACCATTACTACAACATCACCTTTTTCCATTCTCTGACCATTATGAAATGTTCCATTCACACTGCCATTATCTGAAAGTCTGTGTTCAAAAGTGGAATCAGATTTCATTATTACATCTATAATAAGATGATTCTTGCTCATATAACCATCTGCTGTAGGCAACTGTATTGATGATATCGATTTGGAGGATTTACGTCCTACAGTATTTTCGCCTCGTTTTAATTGGAACGCCCTTACAGATAAGTCTAGCCAAGCATTATCAATATCCTTAAATAATACCAAACTGGCTGGTCGTAAAAACTTTGAAGCTTCATTTTGAGATTTACTCCTTAGATAAGTCTTAACCAAAGTTTCCTCAAGAGCAGGTTCTTCATGATTATCAACCTCAACAGGAGTATCTGAATAACCCGAGACAAGTTCTGTCTTCCTACACTTTGGACATGTTATTGTCTTTATATCCTTCCTAACTTTGAGTTTAATATTTGTGCCACAATGTCTACAATATAAATCTTTAATCAAAACATGCACATAATCTGATAGAACTCCTTTAAAGGAGCATTTAGGACATTTGATAATCCTATCCAATGTAGTATCGAGCAAATACTCGGCACTACATTGAGGGCATTGATATCTCTCACGCATAACAGGCAGCTTTAAATCATTAAATCACCTGAAATCATTCCATCATCATCAAGCTCAGGAATATCACTCATACCGTCCTCACATTCATGCATATTTGAATCTTCAGGCATTTGCTCCATTCCCCCTTCTGCAATAATTTCTCCATTATTATCAACTGCCGCATAATCACCTTCAAACTCTACAGGAACAACAACATCTTCATCCTCAGAATTCAACATCGTTACATCATCATCCAAAGGTTCAGGCACAAAATCTCCCTCCAACTCATCTTGATCCGGTAAATCCATTGTCTCCAGAGTAATACAATTGCCGTCACAATCAAACTGTATCACACCATTAGGTTCTGGATGTTCTGCCAAATAATCATTTGTAAGAAAAGCAATAACTTCACCCTGATTATCCGTAACCGCCAAACCAAACTCATCAGGAGCCACGTGCAATTCATCTCCTGTTATAGCATCTTTCAATGCAATATACTCATTGCCGTTCTCATCATTATGAATCTCAAATCTTGCTATATCCTGTTCTTTATTTTCTTCCTCATCGTTAGGCAAATCATCCATCTCCTCCTTCCAATTATGTTTTCCAAATTCTTCTTTGTATTCATCAGACAAATTATCCCACTCTTCACTGTAATATGTATTGAATACTCTGCCCCTCCATTCAAAAACTCCATTAGGTCCTACCTCTTTTCTTGCAGAAGCAAATGCCTCATTGAAACTCATTTCATCATCAGGAGTGGATGCAAACTGAATTTCATCCAAACTTGTAGGCTCCTCCATATTTGGATTGGAAACAATATTCGAATATCCAGAACTACCTACTTTACCTGCCACAATACTTTCACTCATGGCTGGTGCTGCTCTCAATGCACTACATCCAAAGGCTCCAGCCACACCTGCAATAAAGCCAACTCCGGCAAACATCATTTTTTTATTGGACTTATTCTCCGGTTTTTCAGTGTTTACTGTAGCTTCATCATCAAACTTGTTATCTTTCGTCTCAACTTGTTGTTTGAAATTATTATTTCTTCCCTCAACTAAAGTTTCTTCATTGTTGAATTTGTTTCTTTTGATTTCCATAGCTATTATATTTAAGTTGTTTTCGTAAATATATTGCTTATTTTATGATTAAACTCATGATAATCGGGAGATTAGTACCAAATATGCAGTTCTTGTGACTCCTTGCATGGATTACGTGACAACTTCTAATTTATATTAAATATCTTTTTACATGCTGGACACTTACCGCCTCTTTTGATAAATTCCCAAGACTTTCCCTTAAAGCTTACTCCACAAGCAGGACAAACATATTCCATTTCAAATTTTTCGTTCAAATGTCTCAATTCTTCCTTTATTTTAAGATTGCTGCTTGAGGCCCATTTTGTTGAAGCAAAAAATACGATAACTGACATTACTGCTCCAAATAAACTGATTGCAACCTTAATGGTGGGATCATCTCCAACACACACTGCAAGAATGGCTGTCAAAGAACCTAAAATAGTTGTGGGCAACATCCTTTTCATCATCATACCCTCTTGTTGTTGTGATTGCAACAAGGTACTCTGTTCCTGATAAGTATCGTATATATCTTTAAGTTCCAAAACCTTGTTGGTAAAATCCTTATCAGACAGAGGGAACATCCTTAAAACCTCTCCAACAGGTAAACAAAAGGCATCCAATCCCCCTAAATATACTGAATCAGAACAAGTAATTCTCTTTTTGAAAACTCTACTTCCATTAACATAAGTTCCATTGGCAGAATCCAAATCCTCTATATAAAAATCATTGGAACTCCTTACAACTTTAGCATGTATTCTACTTACTGCCTTGTACTTTTCATCAACAATATAATTGCCTTGGTCAACTCTGCGACCAATTAATATCTCATCCTTAACCATAACCCTAACTATTTATAAACAAAGTCCTTAATTTCTTTAATGCATCCTTTGATACAGACAGTCTGAAATCTGCACCATCTTGTAAGGACAACACTAATTGTTGTTTGGCTATTTCTATCTGAAACACATAATTAAGATTTATAATATATGACTTGCCAATTCTTGCAAACACTCTTGCTTTTTCTTGTAATGTAGCTGACAGATAATTCTGCATTTGCGATAATGAGAATGTAAAAATCATTTTTTTGCCATTTGCCATTTGCAAAAGAGTATAATTCTTATCTGCCATAAAATATACAACCTGGGAGATTCTAATCCTTGAAAAGTCATCTCTAGAATTGAAATGTATGTACTCGTCCATAACCATACAAGAGCTACAAATAATGTAATGCGTCCAAGACTCCTTATAGACATTGACTATGATAGGATATCAACAAAAAAGAAGTGTGGAGTCTGACAGTTTTATTTGTTGGTGGCTCTGGTAAAGCCTGACATCAATAAAACAATACCCCACACTATATGTATACACGTAGTTTACCACGTATAAAGCAATAGCGAGAGTGTTATCGTCTTTTCCCGATGTCTAAAATTTACCAGATTTCCAACAAGGATAAAGCTAACACTTCAATATGTACCAGTTGCTTATGCAACTGCTACAAATTTAAGAAATGTTTTTTTAATACGAAACACTCAATGGGGTATTGGTGCCTTACTCAAGGCTTATTAAATGATAACCTATTGAAATAAGTGTTTTTCTGCGCACAAAATAGAAATATTTTCGGACATACATTTACTAAAAAAGAATAAATTGTGAAAACCTTGAAAAAAAATGAATTATCATTTCATAAACAGGCCTTCTACGCGCAACAAACAGTGAACTAGGCACAAGTAAAAAAATCTGTTTGTAATAAAATGAGTAGATTTGTGACATACATACAATTTTATTTTTCAATATATTTTAATATATTTATTTTGATTTTCAGAATATAAAGTTATCTTTGCGTAAAACAGAGTGGTTATGAGGGTTGTTTCGCACAAGATATTAAGGGAGTTCTATGAGACTAAAGGGTATGAAGATTCTAAAATAGCATTGGAGAGGTGGTATGATATTGTAGAAAAAGCCCAGTGGAAGAATTTTGGAGATATAAGAGGTGATTTTCCTTCTGCAGATTACGTGGGAAACCAACATTATGTATTCAATATACGGAGGAACAAGTACAGGGTTGTGGTTGTTGTAAAGTTTATTATGGGATATGTATTTGTCCGCTTTGTGGGAACACACTCCCAATATGATAAGATAGATTGTTCTACAATTTAAATTTTGGGTTATGATTAAAATTACAGAAACACAATATGAGTTTGCATTGGCAAGAATAGAAGAGCTTTTGCCTTTAGTGGATGAGTCTACCTCTATTAATGATAAAAATGCTGTAGAACTCTCTATAATGTCTGATATTGTAATAGCGTATGAGAAAGAGAATTTTCCTATTGAAAAGCCTACAATCTCACAACTTATAGAACTGGCTTTGGAAGAGACAAATATTACTCAGAAGCAATTGGCTTCAGAAATTGGTGTGAGCCCTTCCAGAATCAATGATTATATTAGCGGACGGGCAGAACCTACTTTAAAAGTTGCCAGATCTCTATGTAAAGTACTTAAGATACAGCCATCAGCAATACTTGGATTATAAAAACGGAAAATCCCGCCTCCTTTTCAGAGACGGGATTTTTACATTTTTGACTATCTGGCAGTTGCACAAAAAGACAACGTAACTTAAAAACATAATGTAAAACATGTGCCGTAACTAGGAGTGGATTCTACAGTGATGTTGCCTCTGTGCAGGTGCATGATCTGTTTGCATAGGCTCAGACCTATACCGCTCCCTTTTTCTTTGGTCGTGAAGAAAGGGATGAAGATTTTGTCAATGACATCCGGCAGAATGCCCGGGCCGTTGTCGGAGACAGTGATTTTTACTGCCCCTTTTTCAGATGGGGATATCTTTATTTGAATGCTCGGATTGTCACTTTCTGCGCTCGCCTCAATTGCATTTTTTATAAGATTGATGAGTACCTGTTCTATTTGGATGCGGTCAATTTTTACAATAATAGGGTTGGACGGTATTACAAAATGAATGAAATTGTCGGGAAAAAGATTGGAAATTTCACCAAGCAGCTCATTGAGGCAGATTTTTTCTTTTACAGGGGCAGGTATTCTGGTTATCTTGCGGTAGTTTTCTACAAATTCCATAAGGCCTTTGCTCCTTTTGTGTATTACCTGCATTCCTTGCTGCATTTGTCCGTATTCCACGGTTCTGGAGCTTAACGTTTCTGATAGTGAGGATATAGGGGATATTGAGTTCATTATTTCATGTCCCATTACCCTAATGAGCTTTTGCCATGATTCTATTTCGTTGGCCTCCATTGTCCTTTTCTTGTATATGCTCATGGCTTCCCTCAGTTCCTCTATGAGCTCCTCCATCTGTGCGTTCTTGTATTCGCTTCTGAAGCTCAAGGCGGGGTCTCCACACCTTATGTTCTTTGAGAGCTGATGCATAAGACGGAGCTGTATCATCTGAAGCCTGTAGAGGTTTACGCTAAAACCGGTAATAAGGAGAGATAATGTTATTCCCGTAAACGGCATTTTGTTGCAGAATGCCCAAAAAGCAGCTGATGAGAGGATTACTATGGTACATATATGGATTATAATGGTAGTGGAGTATCTTTTCATTACAGGAGAGGTTATTTAAGTTTTCTGTATAGGGCGTATCTGGTAATTCCAAGCATTTGGGCAGCCTTGTTCATGTTGCCTTCACTTATTTTCAATGCCTCCTCAATTGCTTGCTGCTCAATTTCCTTAAGATTGAGGTTGGCCGGTTGTCTGCTCTTGCCCTGTTGCTGCTTGAGGGCAAAATCGTCGGGATGAAGAGAGAGACCGTTTCCCAAGATTACTGCTCTCTCAATTATGTGCTGCAGTTCCCTTACATTGCCGGGCCAGCTGTATTTGAGGAGCAGCTGCTTGGCTTCCCGGGTAATGCGGGGAACTTTCTTATTATATTTCTGTGAGTACTTTTCTGTAAAATGTTCTGCAAGCATAATGATGTCATTGCCACGTTCCCTTAATGGAGGAATGTTTATTTCAATGGTGTTTATCCTGTAGAAAAGGTCTTCCCTGAAAGAGCCGTTTTCTATCATTGCAGGCAAATCTGCATTTGTGGCACAGATAACCCTTACGTCAATTTCAATTGGTGCAGTTCCTCCTATCCGTACAATTCTTTTTGACTCCAGCGCAGTAAGAAGTTTTGCCTGTGCAGTAAGGGAAAGATTACCTATTTCATTGAGGAAAAGGGTACCCTTATGTGCAATGTGCAATCTCCATTCTTCCCTCCTTCCCCTTTTTGGCATCTGTAAATGCACCTTTCTCATAACCGAACAGTTCGCTCTCAAACAATTGTTCCGGAATACTTCCCAAATCTATATGGACAAAAGGTTTGTTGCACCTTTGTGAATTCCTGTGCAGCAACTGTGCAACCAGATCCTTTCCTGTACCGTTTTCGCCCAGCAGCAGTACATTGGCATCGGTACTTCCAAGCTTTTCTACAGTGTTGAATATGTTGCATATGGCATCGGACTCCCCAACAATCTCTGGAACCTTTCCATTGGTAAGGGCCGCAACCTGCTTCTGCAAGGAATCCACCTCCTTGCGGCTTTTTCTCAATTTTACTCCCGACGAAAGTGTGGCTATCAGCTTCTCGTTCTCCCAAGGCTTTGTAATGAAATCTGTAGCACCTGACTTGATTGCCGTCACAGCCTTCTCTGTATCCGCGTATGCTGTCATGAGAATTACAACGGCATCCTTATCTTTTGCCAGAATCTTCCCGAGCCACTGAAACCCCTCTTGACCGCTGATTGCATCCTTGCGGAAATTCATGTCAAGCAAGATTATGTCGGGTTGGTATTCCTTCATGAAGAAATCTATTTTTTCCGGAACTTTGGCAACCCTTATCATTTCTGCATACGGTTCCAGCAGCAGATTTAATGCAAACAGCACATCTTCATTATCGTCAACTATGAGTATTTTTCCAAGATTCTTCATAAAACATTTTTCCGTTTTCTTTCCACTTGCAAAGATAGTCAAATACATTGATGGAACATGTGCGTTTACGCACATGGGACTTTACACAAACGCACATCTTCATGATTTCACATCCATTTATAATATTCACATAATCAAATACATGCAAACATGGTACACTTTTTATGACAACAATGGTTAAATTTGTAATACTTAATGGATATGTTAAAACACTATTTCCTGGTTTCCGTAAGGAATCTCTTAAAATACAAGACCCAGAATTTTATATGTGTCATGGGGGTTGCAGTTGGCATTCTCTGCTTTACAATATGTATGTATTGTACAAGGCTTATATTGTCAACAAATGATTGTTTTGTAAACAATGACAGGATAGCCCAACTGTCAATGCACGGTGTAGAAAAGCATATAAAGTTCAGTGGCACCTGTGTATCCATGGTAGAAGAGTTGAGGGAGATGGACAATCCCCATTTCAGCAGTATTGCTTCCATAGGTTATCCAAGGGAGGTGACTTTCAATGTAAATGTAAACTCTTCAGATATTCTGCCATACTCTTTGATGTCAATGGAGGTGGATACATCATTCAATACAATCTTTACACCCTCATTGATTGCAGGAAGTTGGGAGACTGCCTGTCATAATCTCAACTCTGTCATTATGAGCGAATCCACTGCAAGGCGTATTTTTGGAAATCCTCTGGATGCCATAGACAAGACTATTGTCCTTACGCAAAGATTGCCAACTTCTCCGGCATCCACGCCAAAAACCGGAGGTATAGCATATACGATAGTTGCAGTAATGGAGGATATTCCCTTAAACAACAGTTTCTTGTTTTTGAATCACCTGGATATTCTCAGGGTGAATGATACTGAGGGTATAATCCGCAGTGAAAAGCGCAGACAATATACGGCTTCCACAACATACATATTGCTGAAAGAAGATTCATCGGCTAAAGATGTTACACAATGGCTTAAAAACAGCAATTATACTTTTGACCTCTATAATGACCTCTACTATGCAGTAGCCAACATGATTTCCGAAAGTAAAGGTATAAAGCTCATGTCTGTAATTATAGCTTTAATTGGTTTTCTTGTTCTTTCTACTGCTTTACTTAACTTTTTCAATTTCCTTATAGCGCTCTTTTATGGCAAGACTAAGGAATATACCATAAGGAAGGTTTATGGATGTGATTTCCGTTCCCTTTTTATGCAGCTGTTCACACATACTTCTGTGATGTTGCTGTTTTCTTCATTAATTATGCTTTCAATAGCAGAACTGATTGCGGACAAGTTGTATATTTCTGTAGATATTGTAGGTATAAAGATGTATTTTGACAAATGGAAGCTTATAGGGCAAGGACTGCAATACATTATGGCTATAATTGTGGCATGCTGTATAATCTGCCTGCTGATTACCCGCAGGGTATATAGGATATCTGTCTATAGGAGTATAAACAGAAAACAGAAGAACTCAGGTATGATTGGCAGAAATATGATGTTATGGTGGCAATTGTTCATAACATGGATTTTCCTGGGTGTAATATTTGCGTTGGTCATGCAATCCAAAAACAGCACTGACAATATGTTCCCGCAACTTGATAAAGGGGACAAAGATGGCATTCTCAGTGTCTCTATGGATTATACCTTTATGGATAATGTAAAGAAGGAGACTATGATAGAGGAGTTCTCACGACATTCCGGAGTAAAGGAAATAATGGTTACGGATGTTTCATTGGTTGAGGGGGAATCGGGATATACCGGTTTTTCTTGGGAGAAAGACGGAAAATGGTTTGAAACGGGTATTCTCAGCGTACCTGAAAATTTCTTCTCTTTTATGAATATTGACATTGAGCAGGGTACGCTGCCGGCTACAAATAAAGATGTTGTGGTGGACCGTATGTTCCAGAAGCTCAGGTACACAGATGTCTTGGGGCGCACATTGTTTGGAACAGGGACAGAATACAATATATGTGCTGTAGCACCGGAATATACCTACAGCATATATGACAGAGGGGTGGGATTTGTATTCATTCCGCGTGGCAAGGATGAATATATTGGCCACTGTTACATAAAATGCCATAAAGGCCAGACAAAACAGGTGAAGCAATGGGTAGAGGATGTGCGTAAGAAAATGTTGCCTTCAAGTATAGATTATGAAGTATCCACCCTGCTCAAGGATATATACAATATTCAGATAATAGAATTTACCATGAGAAAGATCATTGTGTTCTTTGCGTTGGTATGTATCATAATTACTCTGTTGGGTGTATATTCAAGCATCAGTCTTGATACAGACCGCAGACAGAAAGAGATGGCTCTCCGAAAAATAAATGGAGCAAGCAAACTGGATATAGCTTGGGAATTTATCAGACTATACACGGTGTTGCTCCTTTCAAGTGCGGCAATGGCATTCCCTCTTCTATATGTTATATTCCACTACTGGAAGCAGATGTATGTAAGGTTTTTTACCTATGGTCCACTATTTTGGATTGTCCTGTTCCTGTTGCTTGCAACTATGGTAGGAGTCACAATCTACTGGAAAATAGCCGATACTGTAAACATAAATCCGGCCAGAGTAATTGTAAGGGAATAGGTTGAAATTACGTTGTCTTTTTGTATATTTTACTGATTCTCAGCAAAATAAAAAATAGAGATTTGGAAATTTTCCAAATCTCTATTTTTATTAGCCTGGCATTCAGTCAGTTGTACAAAAAGACAACGTAACTTTACCAAATGATTATACGCTCTGCAGGATCCATCCACATTGCGTCACCCTCTTTGATGCCAAATGCCTCATAGAAGCCGTCAATGTTGCGCAATGCACCGTTTACACGCCATTTGCCCAATGAGTGAACATCAGTTTTGGTTCTGCGTAGAATCTCCTGTGGACGTACGTTCTGAGCCCATAGGTTAGCGTAACCCAAGTAGAATCTCTGGTTGTGGTTGAAGCCGTCAATATCTGCTGGGGCAGGTTTGCCTTTAAGGGTATTCATATAAGCCTGGTATGAAATAAGAAGGCCACCCTGGTCTGCAATGTTCTCGCCAAGAGTGTATGCACCGTCTGCATGAACTGAGTCAATTACAATAATTTTGTTGTACTGCTCTACAAGAACCTGAGCCCTTTCGTTGAACTTGGCCTCATCCTCTGCAGTCCACCAAGCGCTGATGTTACCGTCCTTGTCATAGTTACGTCCCTGGTCATCAAAACCGTGGGTCATCTCATGGCCAATAACAACACCAATACCACCGTAGTTTACAGCGTCATCTGCATTAGGGTTGAAGAATGGCGGCTGAAGGATAGCTGCAGGGAAGCAGATCTCGTTGGTTGTAGGATTGTAGTAAGCATTAACGGTCTGAGGGCTCATACCCCACTCTGTCCTGTCGACAGGTTTGCCCTCATCCTTCATCATCTCTGCATGACGGAACTGGCTTGCACGGCACATGTTTGCCCAGTAAGAATCGTTCTTAATATCAAGGGCAGAATAATCTTTCCATTTGTCAGGATAACCAACTTTAACAATGAAAGTACCAAGTTTCTCCTGAGCTTTTGCCTTTGTCTCGTCGCTCATCCACTCAAGGGCATTAATTCTCTCACCCAAAGCTACACGCAAATTTGCAACCATCTCCACCATTTTCTCTTTAGAAGATGCAGGGAAATATTTCTCAACATATTTCTGGCCCAAAGCCTCTGACAAAGTGCGGTTTACAACAGAAAGTGAACGTTTCCAAACTGGCTGCAACACCTCTCTTCCCTGAACAGTCTTGCCAAAGAACTCAAAGTTTGCATTTACAAAATCATCACTCAAGTAGTTTGAAGCCGAGTTAAGAAGTTTGAACACCATATACTCCTTCTGAGTATCCAAGGATACTTTTTTAAGCAGTTTTGTAAGAGCCTCAAAGAAAGTTACCTGGCTTGCATTAACCTCAGTAGAGTTCTTTATGCCAACCTCTTTCATATACACATCCCAGTTGATGAAGTTGTACTTCTTAACAAAATCCTTCAAAGGCATCTTGTTGTAGTTCTTGTGAACATCACGCAAAGCACCTCTATCTACAGAAATCTTTGCAATCTCTGTCTCAAGGCCCAACACTGCATCTGTAGAGGCAGCGGCATCAGCCTCACTGTAGCCTGCAAGGGTGAACAATTTGTTCATATACTCTTTGTAAGCAGTACGGATTCTTACAGAGTTCTCATCATCCAAAAGATAATAGTCACGGTCACCCATTGAAAGGCCACCCTGAGAGAACTGCAAAAGGTTCATCATACTGTTCTTCTCATCAGCTCCAATGTACATTCCAAAATAGGATCTTATACCCTGTTTCTGCAAAGAGGCAAGCAAAGCAGAAAACTCATCTGCAGTTGAAACTCCCTTAATTGCAGCAATCTGATCCTGAACAGGTGCAGCACCAGCAGCATTCCTGCCTGCTGTATCCAAGCCCTGCGCATACATGATCTGAATCTTCTCACCTACGCTGCCAGTCTCCTGAGCAGTAGCATTTACCTCATCAATTAGAGATTTGAGTCTCTCCTGGTTCTCTTTATCCAACTGGTCAAAAATACCATATCTTGCATACTCAGGGGTAAGAGGGTTATTGGCCATCCAGCCACCACATGCATACTGATAAAAATCTTCACCGGCAGAAACGGTGTTGTCAAAATTTGCAAGGTCAATTGCAGGTTTGCCCGCATCCTTGCTCTGGGTACAGCCTGCAAGAGCCATAGCTGCAACTCCAAGTACCATAAATAGTTTTTTCATTTTATATAAGGTTAATTAATTTTCTTCCCGACAATGTATTTAACAGACCTTGGCAACCCCTCATAGCACAGGCAACCGCCCTTGTCCCCACCCTCGGGGCCAAGCTCAATCTCCCAGTCAGCCGCAGCAATCACATCTGTATTGTGCTCCACCACAATAATGGTATGACCTTTATCCACAAGGGCATTGAACGCCGCAAGGAGTTTTTTTATATCATGGAAATGGAGACCTGTGGTAGGCTCGTCAAAGATGAACAGTGTAGGTCCCGCAAGGGCACCTTTTCCGCCACTCTCCTTGCTGAGGAACTGGGCAAGCTTAACCCTCTGGCTCTCTCCACCGCTAAGGCTGCTGCTGCTCTGTCCCAGTTGCACATAACCAAGCCCCACATCATCCAGAATCTGGAGTTTCTGGGCTACCTTCTTGGCCAAAGTCTCCTTCTGACCTCCAAAAAATGATATAGCCTCCTCCACACTCATATCCAGCACCTCATTTATACTTTTTCCGTGATACTTTACCTCCAGAATAGCAGGTTTGAACCTCTTTCCTCCACACTCCTCACATGTCATCTTTATGTCTGCCATAAACTGCATTGGAATGGTAATAAATCCCTCTCCCAAACACTGTGGGCATCTTCCTCCATCTATATTGAAAGAGAAATGGGAGTGTCCAAAACCATTCATCTTTGCAAACTGCTGCTCTGAGAACAGCTTTCTTATATCATCATAAATCTTAAGGTATGTAACCGGATTTGAACGGGAACTCTTGCCTATAGGATTCTGGTCTACAAACTCCACTCCCGACAGCCTGTCAAGATCGCCCCTGAGCTCCTTAAATGCCCCCGGCTTCTCCCCATGCTGCTGATAATGCCTTGCCAGAGCAGGGTACAAAGTATCACCTATAAGTGTAGACTTTCCGCTTCCGCTAACTCCGGTAACTGCTGTAATGACACCCAAAGGAAACTTTACCGTAATGTTCTTAAGGTTATGCTCCATAGCCCCGCTAACCTCCACACAATGCTTCCAGCCCCTCTTCTTAGAAGGAATATCAATCTTTCTTATTCCCGACAAATAATCTATTGTAAGTGAGCCTGATGTTGTGGAATCACCCTTCTTTCTCCCCTTCAAAGCTGCATCAATACCCTCCTGTACACCACCCTGATATACAACCTCTCCTCCATTGACACCTGCATACGGCCCTATATCTATAAGCTGATCAGCACTGCGGATAATCTCTTCATCATGCTCCACAATAAGAACTGTATTTCCCAAATCCCTCAAATCCTTAATAACCTTTATCAGACGCCCTGTATCCTTGTGGTGCAGTCCTATGCTCGGCTCATCCAATATGTACAATGACCCTACAAGGCTGCTGCCCAATGAACTTACAAGATTTATCCTCTGGCTCTCCCCACCACTCAACGTATTGGCATGTCTGCTCAAAGTAAGATACCCGAGCCCCACATTCTCTATATAATTGAGACGGCTGCATATCTCCTTTATTGCCCTCTCAGCTACCGCATGGTCATACTGCTCCAGTTTGAGCTCCTTAAAGAATGCATTAAGGGAACTTATGCTCATATCCATAAGCTCGGCTATGGTCTTGCCACCTATCTTCACATAAGTTGTCTCCTTGCGCAGACGGCTTCCTTCGCACTCCCGGCAAACAGTCTTGCCCGAGTAGCGTGCCAGCATATATTTGTACTGTATCTTGTAGCGCATTGTCTCCACCATCTCAAAGAACGGTGTAATGCCTGTAAACATGCTGTTGCCTTCCCAAAGGAGCTTTTTCTGCTCTTTTGTAAGCTCCGCATACGGCTTGTGGATAGGGAAATCAAACTTATGGGCACACATTATGAACTCCTTCAGGAACTTGCCCATAACCTCCCCTCTCCAACATGCTATTGCACCCTCATAAACAGAGAGGGATGCATTTGGCACAACCAAGGATTCATCCACCCCTATAACGCTGCCATAACCGCCACAAACGGGACACGCTCCAATAGGGTTGTTATAGCTGAACATCAGTTCTGTAGGTTTCTCAAAACGGATACCGTCCGCCTCAAACACATTTGAAAACTCATGCATCTGTACCTTACCGTCTCTTCCCTGCTGCAAAGCCACATACAGGTAACCGCTCCCCTCATTAAAGGCAATCTGTACAGAATCCAGGAGTCTAGAAATGTCATCATACGAGATCTGTTCCCTGCCCACAAGGTACCTGTCAACCATAATGTAGAGTTCATCTGAAGCAAACTCCTCCACATTCTGAAATACAGAATCCAGTCTCACCATCCCCTTCTCCTTAGAGAAAAGCCTTGCATAACCTGCATCCTTAACACTCAAAAGTTTCTCAACCTTGTTTTCATTTTCCAGCCAGTCAATCTTGGAAAGAATATAAGCTGTAAGGTTGTCGGGAGACTCATTACGCAGATTGCCAATATATTCCACCACATCGTTTGCGGTGTGGCACTTTACCTCCTCTCCGGTTACCGGGGAATAGGTGCGTCCTATTTTGGCATAGAGCAATCTGAGATAGTCATATATCTCTGTTGTCGTTCCCACGGTTGAACGGGGATTGCGGGTATTTACCTTCTGCTCAATTGCTATGGCAGGGGGGATTCCCTCAATCTTGTCAACTGCTGGTTTCTGCATGCGCCCCAAAAACTGCCTTGCAAAAGATGAAAGGCTCTCTGCAAAACGGCGCTGTCCCTCCGCAAAAAGGGTATCAAAAGCCAACGAAGATTTTCCGCTGCCACTCAATCCACTCATAACCACCAGCTTGCCTCGCGGAATCTTAAGGGATATATTTTTAAGGTTGTTTACTTTAGCCCCCTTTATGTATATGTATTCTTTCTCACTCATATTATCTTAACCCTTTGCTGCCCTTTTATTTCTGGCTGGTCCTCAACACTGTCTTTACCTCCCTTATTTTCTTTAGGGCAAAAGTAACCCTGTCCAGGTGGGCATTATTGCCTACAGAGATGCCTATCTCAGCCACAAACTCTGTCTGGTTGCCAGGCTTACGCCTCTCAGATATGCTGAATGCGCGGATTGATGCATCCTGCTTGTTTACACAATCCATAATCTGAGCTCCAATGGAAGCGTCACCGTCTCCAATTATCCTCAATCCGGTCTGGAACTGGGTTGTATTGGATACCTGTTTCCATCTAACCTTCTGCACCCTGTACGGGTATTTCTCCAACAATCTTGCAGCATTTGGGCAGGAGATTCTGTGAATCTTTATTCCCCCTGTTGCAGATACAAATCCAAATACATCATCTCCAAATATAGGGTTACAGCATTTTGCCATAGAGAAGCTGATGTTGTTGAGTTTGTCATTTATAACAAGATAGTCCCCTTCAGATGACTTGCCCTTCTGTTTTACAGGTCCCCTCTCCTGTTTGCTGTCGGGAGACTCAACCTCCTCCTCTTCCCCTCTGGTAAGGAAATCCTTCAGCTGCAAAAGGTCTATCTTCTCCTGATAAATTGCCAGGAACACCTCTGCAGAGGCCTTCATCTTGTAGTGTTTTGCAATGTCAGCAAGGACATCATCATTGAGCTCCATCTTCCAGTTCTTCATACGGCGCTCCAGAAGCTCTCTGCCAAGTTTTATAAGCTTGCCCTCCTCCTCTTTGAGTTTGGCTTTAATGCGGTTGCGGGCCTTGGATGAGACAACAATCTTAAGCCAGTCTGCAGAAGGCTTCTGGTTCTTGTTGCTCATAATTTCCACTACATCTCCTGTATGGAGCTCATCTTTAATGGATGCAATCTTGCCGTTTACCTTTGCTC
>JAZTYE010000120.1:0-6903 GCA_045636765.1 Candidatus Egerieisoma sp. | reverse complement strand
AATTTCGGCTGTTTTTGTCAATAACATTCTATTGGCACAGTTCCTTGGAGTATGTCCTTTCTTGGGCGTATCAAACAAGGTTTCTACAGCAGTAGGTATGAGTGGCGCAGTTTGCTTTGTAATGGCAGTGGCAACATTGGTAACATACCTTGTACAGTATTACCTTTTGGTTCCGCTTGGAATCCAGTTCATGCAGACCATCACCTTTATCCTTGTAATTGCAGCATTGGTACAGATGGTAGAGATTATCCTTAAAAAGATTTCTCCTTCTTTGTATCAGGCATTGGGTATCTTCCTCCCTTTGATCACAACCAACTGTGCAGTATTGGGAGTAGCTATCCTTGTAGTATCAAAGGAGTTTACATTTGGTGGTGAGCCTCATATGCTTAACCTTGCAGGTTCAGTAGTATATGCAATAGCAAGTGCTCTTGGCTTTGGCTTGGCTATGACTCTTTTTGCTGGTCTTAGAGAACAATTGGACCTTAATGATGTTCCTAAGGCAATGAAAGGTGTTCCAATTGCACTAATCACTGCAGGTATTCTTGCAATGGCATTCATGGGATTCTCTGGTTTGGTATAACACCGCGCAAAACTGTATTATGGAGAAGAAAAAGGCAATATCAGAAATACTAACAACGCTGGAGATAGAGGCACTCCTAAGGGAGGGTAAGCTGGATGAAGCATATACTCAGCTCAACAACCTTTTGGAAAACAATCCAAAAGACTCATACGGCTGGTATCTGTTGGGTGGCATTTACCGCAGACAGCAACTTTGGGGAGAAGCCATAAACGCCTATAACAAGGCAAAAATGATAGATCCGCAAGGTCCAGCAGCAGTTGCTATAGAAGGTATTTATGAAATCCTGAATTTTACAAATACAGACCTTATGAATCCGTAAACAATAGGAAAGGACCAGAAGCAATTCTGGTCCTTTTTATTATATCTCTTGTTGACAACAGACCCTTTCGAGGAACATATGGAAGGGGTTTTGTTCCCCAAATAACATTTTCCCTTAGCCGGGGAACGCTACGCGGCAGAATTGTTCCTCTAACGCATAAATTCCTCCTTTGGGGAACATATGGAAGTAATTTTGTTCCCTGACAGACATTCTTTCTTCTTTGCGGAATATTCTGCTGTTCTACCAAAAGGCTGCAATGTTTGCTTTGTGCCAATTCCCCCAATTTTTCTATAAAGTATTTTTAATTCAATATTGATTTAAAAAAATTTTTGATTCAAATTTGAAGTCCAATACCCCGGAATGTTGGAAACATTTTCTACCTTTGTGTGGCTGCTCAGGCAGTTACATATTTTTTGATGAAAGTGTTTCGCTTTTATCCCTATTCGGAAATCTGGTAAATTTCAACGCTACAGGGAGAGGCAATCAACTTCATCACTTGTTGTGTTATATACTCATCTCAAGTATATACCTGCAAGTGTGGGGTATTGTTTATTTGTAGCACGGCTTACCAGAGCCTCCGGATAGATAAACGATTAACTCCACACTTTCTTTTTGCGTACAATTGCCGTTCTTGGAGTTGGGATGGGCCAATCAATCAATCAAATGAACGAAAATAGGATAACTTATGAATCACCTCAAATTGAAGTGATGGAAATTGCTGTAGAGCAAGGTTTTGCGAATAGCAGTACAAAAGGAGGCACATCTCCGTGGAATGAAACTACAAGAGAATGGTAAAAAAGGAGGATGTATGAAAAAAAATTTTATTCTATTTGCTGCTGCAATGATGGCTTTTGTTGCAGTTTCATGTGATAAGGAAGAGCATCTTCCCGACAATCATAAAGATATTATCCTTCGAGCATCTATCAGTAATAGTGTAACCAAAACTTCGTTGGGTGATAAAGTCAATGAACAGTATCCTGTTCTATGGTCAGATGGTGACCAGATCGCAGTATTTCAGGGCGATGCTATATTTAAATTTGATCTCATAGAGGGAGATGGTACAACTACAGGCGTTTTTAAATTAGATAGAAATAGTTCTGTAGAGGTTGAATTTAGTGAGAATGAATCGTATACGGCAATTTATCCATATTCTGCAATTAAGGAAAATGGTAATTTGATTTATGAGGCACCGGCAATTCAGCAATATGTTGACAATAGCTTTGCGACAGGAGTTTCGCCTATGTATGCTTATAATGGCTCTGCTTCAGGGATGACATTTTCTAATATCTTTTCAATTCTAAAACTGAACATTAAAGGAGTTGTAGGTGAAAAGGTTCAGAAGATTCAGGTGGGCAGTAACATGCCGTTATCTGGAGATGTACAACTAGAATCTTCTCCATTCTCATATCAAAACTCTGCATATAATATCACATTAAACTGTGGAGCGGGCGTTGATATATCACAAGCTGAGGATTTTGTTATAGTAATTCCTCCGCATAGTGCAATGCAATTGGCAATAGTTATAACAACAGATAAAGGAAGTTACTATAAGGCAGCTACAAGTGATGTGACAATGACTGCAGGGAATATCCTTTCAATGAGTGTGATAGATTTGGGCGGCGAAGGTAGCGCTCAAAGATCACTCATGTCAATCAACTATCCAGAGGATAACAAAAATGGAGTGTTTATTGGAACCAAAGTTTGGGCTAATGTTAACTGTGGATATGACGCCGGTCATCCATATGGACTGCTTTATCAGTGGGGCAGAAAATATGGACAAGGTTATGGCTCTGAGACACCGGCTGTAGTTAATATTAATGGTAATATTAATGAGACTCATAAAGGGCCTTTATCATCTGCAGAAGAGGGCAGCTCGGAGGATTTGAAAAATATTTTCTACTATAAAGTTGATGATTGGTTGACAACACAAGTAAATACCTTATGGAATATAAATACTGCTGACAATAAAGAAGTGTATCCAACCAAAAATTATAGTTGTGATCCTTGTCCGGCTGGATGGAGAGTTCCTACAATGAGCGAATTGGAAGGGTTGTCTGTTAAAAAATCAGATTGGACTCAAACTAATGGTCAATACGGATACTGGTTTTCGGGAAATGTAGAGTATTCAAATGATGCAGTTGCAGTATTCTTTCCGGCAGCGGGTCATAGAAGTTATTGGGATGGAGGTGTTGGGAGTGAACGAGGCAATAGAGGACAATATGTGTCATCTACAGCAACAGAAACGGATGGATGGGTTTGTGCGGCATCTTTAGAGTTTAAATCAAATAAGATTCAGATATCGAGCCTAAGAAAAGCTTTTGGTTCTTCAGTACGTTGTGTGAAGGATCAGACAAATCTTCCGGCTTCAGATGCAGGAACAGGTGGATATGGATATGCAAACGGAGGTAATGACTTAGAGTGGTAAAGGAGAAAGTATAATGAGAAATATATTTAAGTTTTTTGCAGTGGCATTGGCAATGTTGGCTGCAGTTTCTTGTGAGAAAAATGAGGTTCCGGGCAATGAACTGTCGGGAGAACCAATTACACTTACAGCGTCTATAACTAATGGTGGAACAAGAACCTCATTGGGTGATTGGGATAATACAGCTGGAGAGTTTCCTGTTTTATGGAGTAAGGCAGATGAAATCGCGGTTATTCAGGGAGGTAATGTTTTTAAGTTTGTGTTAGTGTCTGGAGAAGGTACAACTTCAGGTGTTTTTATCTGTGAAAATCATGAAGATTTTCAGCCATCACAACAATTTAACGCATTTTATCCGTATGATTGTGTGTCTGTTAATGAGTGGGGTGATATAATATATAATGTGCCTTCAAAACAGTCTTATGTGGAGAATAATTTTGCTCCTAATGTTGCACCAATGGCAGCATCTGGTACAATTGGCGAATCTTTGATGTTTAGTAACTTGTTCAGCGTGTTAAAGCTTCAGGTTAAAGGAACAGAGAAAGTACAAGAAATAGATGTAGTATCTATGGTGAATATGAATATGTCTGGATCGGCAGTATTATCATTTCCTCAGAATGGAATCCCAAGCATAGGAAAGTGGGAAAGTGGGGCAAGATCTGTAAAATTGAATTGTGGCGAAGGTGTACAATTAAAAAATGATGAGTATACTGATTTTATGATTATGATACCTTCTGGAGATGGTCAGGGATGGGCTGTAGTAATTAAAACAGAGCAGAATACATATTATAAGTCATCTACAAAAGGGTATGATGTGGCAGCGGGAAGCGTTTTGGAGATGAAAGGGTTTGGATTGGGAACATCTGATGTGAATATAAATACAACGAATTCATATGTTGAGAATGGAGTGTATTTAGGTGAGGGTGTTGAGATAAACGGCTTATTATGGGCACCTGTAAATTGTGGATATGAAAAAGCGATAGGATCATACAAAGGTTATACTTGGGGAAAACTTTATCAGTGGGGAGCTAGTGGAGGAATTGGCTATTCTACTGAATATGATGCAACGGGAGAGGGTATTAATAATTATCACACTTATAGTAGTAACGCATGGAGTAATAATAATAATCCTTGTCCTGATGGGTGGAGAGTTCCAACGAGCGAAGAATTAGGCTCTTTATTAAGAAGTTCGGATCTTGAAACAGATGGTAATGGAAAACAAGGCTATTGGTTTGGGACTAGTGGGGACGATAGGAAAGTTTTCTTTCAAGCAGCGGGTCAAAAGCCTAATAATTTGGGAGGAGCAGGCAGAGGTCAAAACTGTTATTATTGGTCAGCTACTTCTTTAGATTATGAAAATGGAAGTCAAATGTATTGTAAGTATAACAGTAACAATGAGCTTGTTGATGGAATTTCGCAGTATAAGTATTTTAAAGAGGCTGCTTCTGTTCGCTGCGTAAAAGACGTCGTAATGCCAAACTAAGAAAAATATAGAGAATATAAAAAGCAATGAGGCCGGTTCAAAATGACTTTTGATCCGGTCTCCTCATCTTTTTTTGCAAATACACAACCGTACAGGAACATTCAAGGTCTGAAAAATATCCTGAGGGGCGTAGGCAATCATTTCAGATGGACCATAAATTTCCGTGTGTTTGAACAAATGCCTCTTCGTAGACAAACTGGGGCATTTGTGAGTTAGGAAATTATGGTTCAGCTGGAATAGATTGCTAGCCATACCGAAGGCTATTTTTCAGACCTTGTCTGAGGATGGAAGGTTGGGTATATATGAAAAAAGAGTGACCCTTTACTTTTGGGTCACCCTCATTGCTTGATTTATGCATTTATCTTCAGATTCTTGCAGAACTCCCACAAGACAATTCCCAGAGAAACAGAGATGTTGAGGGAATGTTTTGTACCATATTGCGGTATCTCAATCACTGCGTGGCTCATGTCCACAACTTCCTGCTGCACACCCTTCACCTCATTTCCAAATACAAGGGCATATTTTCTTCCCGATGATTTGTCGGGAGCAAGATACTCCTCAATATTTTGCAGCTTTATGGAGTTTTCTGCCTGTTCAATGCTTACTATGGTATAGCCTGCCTCCTTAAGTGAAGCAATGGCATCTGTGGTCTCTTTGATGTATTCCCAATCTACAGAGAATTCAGCTCCCAGGGCTGATTTGTGTATTTCTGCTGTCGGTGGGGTAGCACAGCATCCGCACAGGATTATTTTCTCAATGAGGAATGAGTCTGAAGTCCTGAATGCAGCTCCAATGTTGTGCTGGCTTCGGATGTTATCCAATACAACTGTTACATTTATCTTGCCGGCAGTCTTGAACTCCTCTTGTGTGAGCCTGCCCAGCTCGTTGTTTTTTAGCTTTCTGTGCATCTTTTCTGTACGTTATTGATACTCTTTGCAAAGATGTGAATAAAAAAGGAAAAATTAACTATATTTGTCTTTGATGCACATATGGTGTGTGCAAAAATGTCTTTTAGATTCAAACACTTAGAAACAATATGAAACAAGATCTTCAAATTCTAGACCTTATTAAAAAAGAGGAGAGCAGACAGCTTAATGGTATTGAGCTTATTGCCTCTGAGAACTTTGTCTCAAACCAGGTGCTTGAGGCATTGGGTTCTGTATGTACAAACAAATATGCTGAGGGTTACCCTGGCGCAAGATATTATGGTGGTTGCGAGGTTGTTGACCAGATTGAGCAGCTTGCAATTGACCGTTTGAAAGAGATTTTTGAGGCTGAGTATGCAAACGTACAGCCACACTCAGGTGCTCAGGCAAACATGGCTGTCATGACTGCTTGTATCAAACCGGGTGAGACTTTTATGGGTTTGGACCTTTCAATGGGTGGCCACCTTACCCACGGTTCTCCTGTTAACATTTCCGGTATTCTTTACAATGCTGTTGCTTACGGTCTTAATGAGGAGACCGGCTTGGTTGATTATGATGATATGGAGAAAAAAGCTCTTGAGCACAAACCAAAATTGATCATCGGTGGCGCTTCTGCTTACTCAAGAGAGTGGGATTGGGAGAGAATGCGTGCAATTGCAGACAAAGTTGGTGCAATTTTCTGGGTAGATATGGCTCATCCGGCAGGACTTATTGCAGCAGGTTTGCTTAAAAATCCTGTAAAATATGCTCATATTGTAACTTCAACTACACATAAAACTCTAAGAGGCCCACGCGGTGGTATTATCCTAATGGGTAAAGACTTTGAGAACCCATGGGGAATCAAAACTCCAAAAGGTGCAGTGAAAATGATGTCTGCAGTACTTAACTCAAGTGTATTCCCAGGTATCCAGGGTGGTCCGCTTGAGCACTGTATTGCTGCTAAAGCTGTTTCTTTCTTTGAGATGATGCAGCCTGAATTTAAAGAGTACCAGATGCAGGTTAAGAAAAATGCTGCGGCTATGGGTGAGGCATTTATTGCAAAAGGTTACAAAGTTGTTTCTGGTGGTACAGACAACCACTTGTTGTTGATTGACCTTAGAACCAAATTCCCAGAACTTACAGGTAAGGTTGCAGAGAAAGCTCTTGTAGCTGCCGATATTACTGTTAACAAGAATA
>JAZTYE010000119.1:0-2689 GCA_045636765.1 Candidatus Egerieisoma sp. | reverse complement strand
CTTCCCGACAAATATCAAATGCTGTACCAATACCCCAATACTGACTATTTGGCAGTCCTGTTTCCCTCATCTATCTTAATGAACTCCTCCATAAGGGACTTCATTTTATTCTGGAGAATCTCAGTCTGGGCATTTATATAGTCTGAATTTAACCCCTGTAAAGGTGGATCCATTCTGAACGGAGGTGCCACAATCATCTTGCTCCTCTTTCTGGCAATCTTATGAGGGCCGTCGAGATATACCATAACTATAGGTACATTGGCAAGGGCAGCGAGCATAATTACTCCAGAATGGAAAGGGAGCTGCTTCCTGTGGGTGCCATGCGCCCCTTCCGGGAAAATGGCAATATTTTCCCTCTCCTGATGCAGTATTCTCAATGATTCATGAACCCATGAAAGATCTGGATTCTTTCTGTCAATTGGGATACATCCTGTATTGCGAAGGAAGAAACCAAAACCACGCTGCTCAAACCTGTCCTTGGCAGCAAGGTTATGGATAATATCTTTACTGAACATGGTGGTAACCACCGGACCATCAAGATGGCTTGTATGGTTAATTACCAATATAGACGGCTCATTCAATTTGAGAGCCTGCCTCTCCTTGTCCAAAAAATATACTTTTGGTCGGAGAAGCAGGCGTACAAGTGCAGAAGTCGTCTTTTCAAGAACAACTGTTGCTATTTTCATGCTGAATGCTTTTCTATGTAGTCAATTACCTCTTCAATTGATGCAAATTTAGGAGTACCCTCAAATTTGAACTCAAATTTCTTCTCAATTGCAAAACTTAGAAGCAATATTGTAAGTGAATCCAATCCCAAATCCTCAATAAGTCTTGTTTGCAGAGTAAGGGTATCTGCATCAAGGTTAGGCTTGATCATCTTTACAATAGCCTTCAGCTCTTCAAATATATTCTCTCTAGTCATAGTTTAATATTAGTTTCTTGATACTTTAAGCGTACCAGTACGTTTGAAATCCTCCTTTCTTACTGTAAGTTTTGAAATGCGGTGTGTTGTAGGAAGTGTATTGTTTACTTCTACAAGAAGGTTGTTGAAATATTTCTCAACCTCTTCCCAAGGGGTGTTTGCAAACTCTTCCATTCTAGGAAGGATCTCAATTGCAATTACATTTCTTCCGTCATGCTCATCCTCCTTAACAAGACAGTCTTTTAGTTTGTCACATTTATAGAATGGCTCCTCAAGGCTCTCAGGGCTTACATTCTCACCATTTGAAAGGATAATAAGGTTCTTGATTCTTCCTGTAATGTACATATATCCCTCATCATCAAATCTTCCAAGATCACCGGTCTTTAGCCAACCGTCCTCAGTAAGAACTTCTGCAGTCTTCTCCGGATCTCCATAATAACCAAGGAAAACATTGTCACCCTTAATCCATATCTCTCCATCAACAATCTTAACCTCCTGACAAGGATAAATCTTACCAACCGATGTAGGCTTCTCAACCACATCAATATTACCGGAAGTAAGGTTACCGGCCTCAGTCATACCGTATCCGGCAAACAATGAAATTCCAACCTCACCAAACTCTCTGATAAGTTTTGGTGGAACGTTTGCAGCACCTGCAATGATAAAGCGTAGTCTGCCACCCAAGAACTCTTTGCCATACATCTTAACCAATCCCATAAGGATCTCGCAGATACCTGGAACAGCCACAAGACAGGTAGGTCTGATTGCTGGGAACTTGCCAAGAGTCTCTTTAACATTTGCACCTGACACCCATAGAGAACCGGTATATAGAGTTGACATTGTACCTCTGACAAGGCCAAATACGTGGCTTAGAGGCAAGACATTTGCGTAAACATGGCATGCAAGCTGGTTACCAGGGCCAAAACAGCCGTTCAATGAACCGCGCATGATTGATCTGTGAGGCAATAGTGCACCTTTAGGAGCACCTGTAGTACCGCCTGTAAAGAAAATCGCTGCAGGATCATCTGCATTAACCTCAGCTACAGGAGCTGTAGCCTCAGCAACATCACTCACTTTGATTTTAGCACAAGGCGCTTTCTCTGCAATTGGAGCAAAAGCATCACCATATGCAAGAACTTTAACACCAAACTTCATACAGCATCCAACAACTGCAGGTTCAGGTAACTGTGCAGGAAGGTTAATGGCAACATAACCCGCGGAAGTAACTGCAAGAAACATCTCTACAGCTTCAACAGTAGTGTTGTCCAAAATGGCTACTTTATCACCCTTAACAAGACCAAGAGAGTTCAACAAAGCTCTCTTCTGGGCAACCGCTTTGCAAACCTGATTATATGTATAAGTATTTACTGTATCAGAAAGTGCAGGCAAATCTTGCCATTTCTCCTCAATCCAAGTAACAAACTGTGGAATTGTAGGAATAAATTTCAATTGCTCCAGCTCCTCAGCGGGAAGCATATTTTCAAAATATCTGTCCATAGTTAGGTTAAATTACATTCATTTTCACAAAGATAATGAGAATATGGCGGAATGAATAGTTTGGGATATAATTTTTTTGGGAGATATACAATAAAAAAGAGCACTCAGTTTCCTGAATGCTCTCTGAAGGTTGGCGGCTACCTACTCTCCCACTTGGTATAGCAGTACCATCGGCGCTAACGGGCTTAACTTCTCTGTTCGGTATGGGTAGAGGTGGATCCCCGTCGCTATTACCACCATTATGTTTCGCTTAATGCTTACGCATTGGGT
>JAZTYE010000118.1:0-2249 GCA_045636765.1 Candidatus Egerieisoma sp. | reverse complement strand
ATTGCATTTTTCTCTTGTTCAATACCCTGCGCAATACCTTCTGCTCTGCCTTCTGCTCTGCCTTCAGCCAGGCCTTCAGCTCTGCCTTCTGTTTTGCCTTTGATTTCGGCGAATTCAATGCAGCTCATGGTGTCCATGTAGTTCTTAAGGTCACTTTCGTAGCGCATCCTTTCGTTTTCTGAAAGGCTTTCAACATCTGCTGTGTCCAGCACGCGGTAGAACAGTTCTTTTGTACCCTGCGGAAGCTGGGTCTGTGCTACCTCCTGTTTCAATTGCTCTACTGTTTTCATGTCACCTTGCATTTGATTCAACAAATATAACAAAAATTCATAGTTTGCGGTGCATTCACTTATGCTTTCGGCTTTAAGACATGGCAATTGCAATAGAATTATGCTCAACTTGTCGGAGAAGACTGTATGCTCTTTAATATCACATAGTTGTATATCACGCCTAAGCTTGGGGGTATTTTCAAATGTAAAATTCATCAGGCAAATGGAATATACCCTTTTAATATCTCGGTAGTCCCATTCTGAGCCTCGTTTTCCCATCCTGTCTATCAGGCGGCATGTGTAATAGATGATTCTCTCCGCAATATTTACTGCCTGGGCAGTCTGTACTTCAATAAGGAACCTGTCCCCGTTTGTGTCTTTGCAGATTATGTCAAAGACGCACCCTTTATGCTCCCTTGAAACCGGCAGAGACTCGTTGTTCATAAACTCAACATCTACAATGCTTGCTTCCGGATTAAGCATCAGATTAAGAAAGCCAATAAGATTGCCCTTTGATTCCTCCGTTCCAAACAAGTACTTGAACGACCAGTCCAAGTACGGTTTCATGATTTTTCTTTTTCTCTTGTCTTCAGTTCCCATAACGCACATTTTAATAGGTTTCACGGCAAACCTATTGAATATAAGTTTCACTGCCAAGGAGTTGCGTAAAATTTACGCTCACGATTTTTTCTATAAAAATTTCTTTGCTAAAAAGAGAAAAATATACTGTTTAGAAGAGAGTCTGGGAGGGAAAAGTGGTGATGCGCCTATGAATGGAGTATTTTTGTAACTTTGTACAGATTCAATTCCAACCAACATGAAAAACCTTTTATCACTTTTATTTGCGGCAATAATTGCCATCTCGTGCCAAGGACCGCAAATTACAGATGAATCTATTGACAAAGCCATTGCCGAAGGTAATTTTACAGTGGCAGAGCAAATGATAAAGCTAAAAACAGCGACTGAAAACCTCACTCCCGGCCAGAAATGGGAACTGGATGCAAAAATACAGAAAATGCAACGCACAAGAGGGGAATTCACCAAAGATGACACAACTGTACTGGCCTACATAAAAAACATTATACCGGATGTCACTCAAGAACAAATTGCCCGTTGGGAGAGCACCGGAGCATTGGAGTGCATGAAGATAGACGGAGTAAAGAAATACTTCTATGGAGCAGCAAGGAATCTTTTCAGGATAGATAAAGAGGCTAAAGCACATTGGGAGAAAGCAAACGGCATACAGCCCGGAGATTTGGATGAATTCTTTTCCACCCACATTCCAGCAGTTGTTGCCCAAACCAAAAAAGGGCAGATTGAGCACCTTTCAAAACCTCAGAAAATGAGGATTACCTACACTATCACAGTAAAGCCCAATGAAGTGCCGGAAGGTGAAATGATTAGGGTATGGATGCCTTTCCCAAGAGAAAACAAGAGAAGCTCAAACATAAAACTTCTCTCAACTTCTCACAAAAATCATATCATTGCTCCCGACAATTATCCCCACAAGAGCATATACATGGAAGCCCCTGCCATAAAGGACAGCGCCATGCAGTTTGGCTACCGTCTGGAGGTTGAAACTGCCGACCACTGGTTCAATTTTGGCCCTGAAGATGTAAAACCATATGACACGGAATCAGAGCTTTACAAAAAACACACAGCAGAGCGCAAAACCCATGTAATCTTCACACCTCAGATAAAACACATTACAGACAGCCTCATTGCAGGAGAAACCAACCCATACAACAAGGCAAGAAAAATCTTTGACTACATAGCCAAAAATATTCCATGGGCAAGTGCAAGGGAATACTCAACATTTGAAAACATACCTGAATATGTGCTTAAAAACAAACACGGAGACTGCGGACAAGTAGGCCTCACATTCATTACAATGGCCCGTTACGCAGGAATTCCTGCAAAATGGCAGAGCGGATTTGTAGCACACCCCGGTATGGGCGGCATGCACGATTGGTCTGAGAT
>JAZTYE010000117.1:0-2281 GCA_045636765.1 Candidatus Egerieisoma sp. | reverse complement strand
AATCTCCAGGAAATAGGTGTTGTAGATATTACAAGGCAGAAACGTGCAATTGATACCTACTCAAAAGAGCAGTTTGAGGAGATTGCTGCGTGCAACTCTGCTGTTAGTGCACTTGAAAGGCTGAGAGGAGAAGCTGTAAAGAAAGGTGTGGAGATACCTTCACATAAACCTTTGCAGGAGAATCTTCTTGAACTTTACAATACACTCATTCAGAAAAGGGATGCCCTTAAGGTAAAATTGTTCAACCTTAAAGGGGAGTATGCTGCCGCCCTTCCATGGGGTGCGTTTGAGCAGAAGAACCTTGCTGATCTTGCTGCATTGGGCTTTACACCTTACTTCTTTGCAGTATCTTCACAGAAATACAGCAAGGAGTGGGAAAGCCTCTACCCTATCCATATCCTAAATGAATATGAGGGAAAAGTTTATTTTGCAGTAATAATGGAAGGTGATGAGAAACCTCTTCTTCCTGTTCCCGACAGCGTATTCCCTCCTGTTTCAGCTGATATACTTGCCCAGCAACTGCAGGAATGCCAGAACCAGGCAAGTGAGGTGGAAAAAGGACTCCTTTCACTTACAAACTGCAAAGAAGAGTTCAAGGCACTTAAGGAGGAGAAATTCAACACCCTTGACCTTTATCTTGCAAATGAGGCATCGTTGAAGAAAGCAGACAATACAATTGTAATATTTGAGGCTTTTGCACCAACAGAGATAGATTCTCAGGTTGTTGCATTCCTCGAGGAGAACAATGTGTATTATCTTAAAGACGCAGCTAAGGAGGAGGACAATCCACCGGTAAAACTCAAGAACAATTTCTTTGCAAAATTGTATGAGCCTATCGGTGAGCTATACATGCTACCCAAATATGGTGAACTTGATCTTACATTATTCTATGCGCCGTTCTATATGCTTTTCTTTGGTTTTTGCCTTGGAGATATGGGTTACGGACTTATCCTCATACTTGCAGGTCTTTTTGTAAACTTTAAGGTAAAGGCTTATGCCAATTACGGAAAACTGCTTGCATGGCTTGGATTGGGTACTGTAATTATGCCGGCTTTGAGCGGTACTGTATTTGGAGCTAAACTTTATGAGCTTGTACCACTGCCACAGAATGTTACAGAGTTGTTCTTCAATGACATGCAGATGTTCTGGTTTGCAATTCTGTTTGGAATATTCCAGATAGTTGTTGCAAGGTTTATACAGTGCATTTACAATTTTACTAAAAAGAACTACAGGATTTCACTCAATGCACTCGGATGGGGACTTTCTATTGCTTGGGCTACGCTGGCTTACGCCTCTACAGAGGCCGGATTCAGCTATCCTGGCTGGGTAAACTACATTGGAGTTGCAGCATTGGCACTTATTGTATTGTGTGGATCAGATGCAAAGAACCCTATTGTAAGAATTGTAAAAGGTACCTTTACCCTATATGACTCAACAAGTGTATTTGGAGATGTATTGTCCTATATACGTCTGTTCGGACTTGCAACATCAGGCGGTATTCTTGGATTTGTAATTAACTCCATTTCAATGACACTTGGTCAGGTACCTTATGTAGGATGGCTACTTATGCTTATAATGCTTGTAATCGGACATACATTTGTAATGTTGCTTTCGAGCCTTGGAGCATTTGTACACCCTTTGCGTCTTACATTTATTGAGTTCTACAAAAATGCAGGATTTGAGGGTGGCGGAAGAGCATATAACCCACTAAAGAAAAAATAGAAAAACAAATTAAACAACTAACTGAATTATAACAATTTAAAAATTTAATATTATGGAACAATTACCTTTCTTCTTGGCCTATATTGGAATGGGCGTAATGTTGGCTGTAGCTTGTATCGGTTCAACATTTGGAGTAACAATTGGCGGTAACGCAACTATTGGTGCACTTAAAAAGAACCCTGATATGTTTGGTTCTGCAATGATCCTTTGTGCGCTTCCTGCAACACAGGGACTTTACGGTTTTGCAGCATTCTTCCTTATGCTTAACAAACTTAAAGTAATGGAGACCCTTTCTATCAACGCTGCACTTGCAATTTGCGCAGCAGGTATTGCATTGGGTATTGTTGGTTTCTTCTCAGCTGTAAAACAGGCTACCCTTGTAGCAAACGGTGTTAATGAGATGGCTAACGGTAACGACGTATTTGGTAAAACCCTAATCCTAGGTGTATTCCCAGAGCTTTACGCTATCTTGGCATTTGCTGCTGCATTCTTGGCATTGCCAGCATAATTGCACATTCAAAGCACATAAAAAGCACAGTTCTACGCGAGCTGTGCTTTT
>JAZTYE010000116.1:0-7960 GCA_045636765.1 Candidatus Egerieisoma sp. | reverse complement strand
TGTCACCGGAAGCAACACCGCTTACAAGCTCGTACTCTGTATCCATCCTTCTGCCCAACTCCACTTTCTTGAACTCAATTGTACCATTGTTGAATACGTATACATATCTGTCACCGGAACCTGTCTGTTTTACAACTGCCTTGTCGGGAACCACAACATGGTGTGCAGTTCCATAAGAGAAGGTAACTCTTGCAAACATACCAGGACGTACCCTCTGATTAGCATTTGCTATTGTAATCTCTACAGGGAATGTTCTTGTACCTGCATCAATTGTAGGGTAAACCAAAGAAACTTTACCTTTGAAATTCTCCTCACCGTAAACGTCAAGTTTCACATCTACCTCCATACCTTTCTTAATCTGGGTAAACAATTTCTCAGAAACGTTTACTTTAAGTTTTACAGGGGTAATCTGCTGAACCACATAAACAGGGGCAGCCATAGCATACATATCGCCTGCATCATAGTTCCTTGCAGTAACAATACCGTCAATAGGGCTTCTAAGAACTGTATTCTCCAACAAGTTTCTGTAGTTTGATTTAGAAACGCTGGTAGCCATCTTCATGGCATCCCAGTTGCTTTTTGAGATACCGCCAACCTGATACAGCTGGTCTATTCTGGCAAACTCTATAGAGTCATTCACCATTTTAAGTCTTGCCTGCTCCAAATTTGTAGCATCCAATCTTGCAAGAATCTGACCTTTTTTCACATTGTCACCAACCTCAACAAGTACCTCTTTAATTCTCAAGCTCATCATTGGTGAAATATTGTTCTTAGTCTCAGCCTCAACAGTAGCTGTAAAAGTCTCAATCTGCTCAACCTCCCTCTGGAAAACCTGCTGTATCCTAACCTGTGGTATAACCTCAGCCTCTACAGCAACAGCCTCTGCATCACCTGATTTGCAGGAGAAAACTACTCCCGACAACAATAGTACTGATAGTGTTCTAAGTAAACTTTTCATATCTAAAATTTTATTATTTTTCATTACTGGTTAATATTGTTCACACCCAAAAGTTTGTCCAACGAAGACTTAAGTGTCATGTAAGTGAATACAGACTGGTTAAGGTTAAGCTTAGCCTGCAAAAGTCCCAACTGTGCCTCCTGCAACTCCAACAAGGTACCGCTACCAACATCATACATTTTCTTTGCAATCTCATAACCTGCCTGGGCACCCTCAATCGTCTTCTGTGCAGCCTGATACTGTTTAAGGCTTGTTTCCAATGAACTTACAACCTGCATAACGCCAATCTCAAGATTTCTTATTGCATCCTCTTTCTGCAAAGCAAGCTGCTCCTGCTGAACTTTGGTCTGTCTTAAGTCATTATAACGTTTTCCACCGGAGAAGATAGGAATTGTAAGGGCAAGAACACCTGTTGAATAAGGATTAAAGTTATAATCCTTAAACTTGAAGTTCTCCTCCATAGCCATCCAGTTATATGATATCTGTCCCGCCAATGTAGGATAGTATTTTGCAAGTTTCATTTCATAAGTCTTGTCCAACATTCTCTCCTGAATCTCAAGCTGCTTTACAGTAGAGTTGTTCTCTATAGAAAGGCTCTCGTATGAAGCCACACCTGCAACAGTCTTCTCAAAATCAGAAAGGGAGCCAATGCACTCAATATTCTGGTTCAAATCAATTCCCAACAACGCTTTAAGTTTCCAGTTTGCCAACATGATGCTGTTCTGTGCATCATAAACGTTAGGCTCCGCATTCTGCATAGCCACCTCCGCACTCAGGAACTCAAATTTTGAAGCAATGCCTGTATCAAATTTTGCCTTTACATCATTATAATTATCCTTTGCGTTGTCATAGTTTTCTTTATATACATTATAAAGGTCCTTTGCCAGCAACACACCATAGAAAGCCTGGTTAACCTGATCTATAAGATCCTGTCTTGAACCTTTTGCCTTCTCCACCGCAAGCTCAACATCCATACCTGTAATCTGGATAGCCTTCCACAACTCTACATTTACAAGAGGAAGGGCTGCATTGAAGCCCATAGTATAAGTGTTGTTTCTTCCAATGACTATTTCCATATCCATCATAAACATTTTCTGTTTCTTGATAGCACGCTGGTAACTGCCAGTGAAATCTACCTGAGGAAACAAGGATGCGTATGTACCTTTCTGTGCATACTCAGTTCTTGTAATCTCCATATCCGCAACCTTAACGGAAACGTTCTCGCTCAAGGCAACCTTAAGCGCATCCTCCAGGGTAAGGTTCAATGTCTCCTGCCCCCAAGCGGAAGAAGAGACAACTGTTGCTGTAACAATTGCAACAAGGAACTTTGTAAAATTTGTTCTTCTCATTTTTTATGTGTGATTTTTATCATTTCCAAAACGGGAAAAATTGCCTGCAAATATCTTGCTATAAATTTCAAAAAATTTGGTGCAAAAATAATTCTTTTGGTCCAAAACTCCATACACGCTGTTGCCTCTATATATACAATATATTTAATATATATTCCAATACGTAATTTTTGGTCCAAAAAAGCGACAAAAGTGTGCCAAAATACAACTTTATTCTATCTTTGCATAGATTTTGCAACCAAAAAAAACTGTAAAAACAAGTATAAAAAAAATGAAAAGAGCAAGAGTAGGTTCTTCTGTAAACATACAGAATTTCATAAAAATGATAGAAGGGTACAGTTTTAATGACAAATTGATAGCGGTGGCAATCTCCCCTTTTTCGTCGGGAGACATAACCCAGATACCAACCCCTGCCAATACCAATGATGAGCCGGAGAGGATGATGGGCTTCATGTTCATAATTGCCGGTGAGGCGGAGTTCTCCATAGACTATGTGCACTACAAGTTCAAGGAGAACTACTGGGTAGAGCTCAGGCCCTCTGCAGATGTAAAACTGCACAGCTACAGCGACAATTTTCAGGCGTACATAATAATGGCGGCAGAATCTTTTATAATGGACACCCTTCTCGACAAAAAGCCCATTCCGGTATCCCACTTTGTGGATTCACATGAGTCTCCGCATCTTGAGCTTGCACAAGAGGAGCTTGCCGCACTCAAACTGAGCGCAGACAGGATTCTGCACTATATGCGCATAGATCACTCCTTTAAGAAGGATATGCTGCACAACACCTTCTTCAATTTCATTCTTGAGGCCAGCAACGTGTTCCAGAACAGGGATGGAGTAAGGAAACAGCTGCAGAACCTCTCACGCAAAGAGACAATAATAAGAGATTTCCTCATATTGGTGGAGGAGCATGCCAAAGAGGAGCACAATCCTTCTTTCTACTCCAACAAACTGTGCATAAGCACCCAGTATCTTTCAATAATACTCAAGGAGATTACCGGCAACACGGCCAATTTCTGGATTGCAAAGAAAATTACTGCACAGGCAAAGATCCTGCTCCGTACCCCAAACATCACAATAAAGGAGATTACAGACAAACTGCATTTTGCAGACCAGTCTTCATTTGGAAAGTTCTTCAAGAAACAGACAGGAATATCACCAAAAAAATATCGGGAAGATTTTGCTTCTCCCCGATAATTCTATAAAGTTTCAATAGCCCTCTCAAGCCTCTTTCCCCTTGAGCCCTTTATAAGGACTGAACAGCCGGAAAGGGGTTTTTCTTTAAGATATTGCTGCAACAGCAGGGAGTCTTCAAACAGAACTGTCTCCCCTTGCATATCTGTGGCATTGAGCTGGGAAAAGGCTTTTGCAAACTCCCCTCCTACAAGGAAAATCTTTTCAAACCCTTTCTGCATTGCCAATGAGAGTATTTCTGTGTGCTCCTTTACAGAATCTGCACCCAACTCAAGCATGTCTCCCAACATAAGTACCTTACCGGGCAGCTCAAGTTGTGCAAAGTTCTCTATGGAAGCCCTCATGCTGGTAGGGTTGGCATTGTATGCATCAATGACAAGGGTATTGCTTTGGGTCTTCTTAAGCTGCGACCTGTTGTTTGACGGCTGGTATCCCTCAATTGCTGCAATAGCCTGTGCTGCAGGAATATCAAGATATGAAGAGACGCACATTGCAGCCAGCACATTATCCAGATTGTAGCCACCAATAAGATTTGTTCTTATTGTAAACCTCTGCGGCTCCCCGTTTTCGTTCACTGCTGTATAGCAAGGGTTTGGAATTGTTGCAACAAGGTACGGATTACCCTCCTCTATAATAATTTCAGCTCCGTCATTTTTGGAGCCATAAGGGACAATATGCAGTTCAGACCTTTTGGCAACCATCTCCATAAGGAGAGGATTATCTACATTTACAAATGCTATCTTCCTGTGTGAGAGAAGATAATCATACAACTCCCCTTTTGTTGCCATTACCCCCTCAAGCGAGCCAAAACCCTGAAGATGGGCCTTCCCTACATTGGTAACCAGACCAAAACTTGGGCAAGCTATATTTACAAGAGTTTCTATCTCACCGGGATTGCTCGCACCCATCTCAATTACCGCTGCCTGGGTATCCTTGTTTATCCTCAGCAAAGTAAGCGGCACACCAATATGGTTGTTGAGATTTCCCTCCGTTGCAACCACATTGAATTTGCTCCTTAGGGTTGCCGCAACAAGCTCCTTGGTTGTTGTCTTGCCGTTGGTGCCGGTAAGCCCAACTACCGGAATCCTGAACTTCTTCCTATGGAACCTTGCCAACTGCTGCAGTGTCTGGAGGACATTCTCCACAAGAATCACCCTCTGAGGATTGGCCTGCTCAACCCACTCCTCATCGGAAACAGCATAGGCCGCACCACTGTGCAGAGCATCCGCCACAAACTCATTTCCGTTGAAAGTCTCCCCCTTAAGGGCAAAGAACAACCCTTGAGGAAGAATATTTCTGGTATCGGTACACACACCCGCCGTACTTTGGGTATATATATCGTATATCTCTTCTATAGAAAGATTCTTCATTACACTCTATTTTACACCTGTAGAACCGAATCCGCCAGCGCCACGCTCCGTCTCACCCAAAACCTCAACCTCCTCCCACTCAATCTTCTCATATTTAGCAATAACCATCTGAGCTATTCTCTCACCCGGATTTATCACAAATTTCTCTTTTGAAAGATTTACAAGAATCACCTTAATCTCACCCCTGTAATCAGCATCTACAGTACCCGGGCTGTTGCATACGGTTACACCATGCTTTGCAGCCAGACCGCTCCTTGGTCTTATCTGTGCCTCGTAACCTGCAGGAAGCTCTATGTACAACCCTGTAGGAACCATTGCCCTGCCAAGCTCATCCAACTCTACCGGCTCATCTATTGCAGCCTTAAGATCCATACCTGCAGAGAGTTCCGTTGCATAGAAAGGAACCGGAAAACCGCTCTTGTTTACTATCTTAACTTTCATAATGTATATATCTTTAAATTATTTTCTTCCCAATATTCTCTTTACACCGCCATTGAACCTCAGTACAAAGAGCATATACCCCAACAGCAGCAGTGTATTTGTTCCAAGTTTTACAAACGGCACATTATCCAATGCAAACACCCTCTGCAATACTACAGAGACCGCAAACAGCAGCAGTCCGCAAGTTATGTACCTGCAAATCCTGCCCCAGTTGTATGGTATATAATAATGCCTGTTGCCAAGCCATGTACTGTAAACAAGCATTACAGCACAGCTGAGCACATGTGCAGCCACAGATGCCCAATATGAGAAAAGAGGCATAAGCAGCACATTAACAACCACTGTCACTGCCAGACCCGCAAAGGTAATTGATATGGCATATTTTGTCTGGCCGCTCAACTTGTACCACATTGACACATTGAACAGCATACCCAATATCATATATGATATAAGCATAAACGGCACTGTACCTAATGCCCCCCTGAAGTCCTTGCCAAGGATAAGGCCTATGATATCCATATACAACGTAACCCCAAGAAATATTAGCATGCAGAACGCTGTGAAATACTCCATAACCTGCGCCAACAGCTCTTTGTTCTTGCCCCTTGCAAAAAAGAACGGCTCTGCCGCATAACGGAACATCTGTATAAAGAGGTTCATTATCACCGCAAGTTTTACTGCAGCCTGGTACTCGCCCAGATCAGCTCTCCACACAGCCCCCTCCGGAGCAAAGAACCTGAACAAGATACGGTCAAAACTCTCATTTACAATACCCGGCAATCCTGCAACCATAAGTGGAATGGAATAAACCATCATCTGCTTGAACAGCTTGTTGTCAAAGCTCAGATTTATCTTTACAAGGTCAGGGACAAACAGCAGCATGCACACTATGCAGCTGAGGAATACCGCAAATATTATATATGAGAAATCTGGAACTGCAGGGACAAACTCCAGCAACATGCTTTGCGGATTGGCGGCAAGATAACCCGGAACTACAAAGAAAAGCAAAAGATTGAATCCCAACTCACTGAGAATCTTTATTGTCTTGAATACTGCAAACTTGAGGGCCTTCTGCAAAAACCTCAACCTTGCAAAAAGTATGGCAGTTAAGGAATCAAGGGCAAGGATACCGGCAGTGTATATGATCATCTTCCCATACCCTGGATACCCCATTACAGCTGCAAGGGAATCTGAGCACACAAACATAAGGGCAAAAAAGAGCATGCTTACACCTGCAACAGTAAGGAGTGCTGTCCCGAAAGGTTTGCGCGGATCCTCCACCCTATTTGCAAACCTGAAACAGCCTGTCTCCAGTCCAAGCACCAGAACCACCTGCAATACAGCTATATACGACATTATCTCTGAGTAAGATCCATACTCTCCTACAGTTAATATACGTGTATATATAGGGACAAAGAAGAAGTTAATCATCCTTGCCAGAATTGTACTCAATCCATATATTGCTGTTTCCGATGCCAGTTTCCTAAGTATTCCCATCCCTCTGTTTTTATTACTATGCAAAATTAGCATTTTTAGCTATCTTTGTCTAACAGGTTGGCAACACTTTAAAAATAAAAAAATATGAAAACAAGATTATTCACTTTGCTTGCTGTTGCAGCACTTGTTATTGTGGGCTGTAAAAGCGGCAACAAGGAGGCTCAGCAAGTTCCTGCACCTGCAACTGAGGTTGCAAAACCGGCTTTGGCATTTAACCCTGATTCTTTGGGAGAGGAGCCAGTTTTCAACATTGAGACCTCAAAGGGTACAATCAAAATCAAACTTTACAAAGAAACCCCTCTACACAGGGATAACTTTGTAAAACTTGCATCAAAAGGATTCTATAACGGCATCCTGTTCCACAGAGTTATCAAAGACTTTATGATTCAGGTAGGTGATCCTCTAACAAAAGACCCTAATGCAGATCCTGCAAAATACGGTACCGGTGGTCCCGGTTATACCATTCCAGCAGAAATTCTACCTCAGTTCAAGCATAAAAAAGGTGCTTTGGCTGCAGCCCGCAAAGGAGACAAGGCAAACCCGGCCAGAGAATCTTCTGGCTCACAGTTCTATTTTGTAGAGAGCGAGACCGGTTGCTCACACCTAGACGGCCAGTACACCATCTTTGGTGAGACCATTGATGGTTTTGATGTAATTGATGCTATTGCAGCTGAGCCTGTAACCGCGCCTAAAAACGCACCGGTGAATCCTATCAAGATTATAAGCGTAATGCCTGTAGAGTAAAGACATTGAGTGGCCAGAAATGGGCCACTCATTTTTTATATACATACAAAAAAAGGTGACTTTTTCAAGTCACCTTTTTTTATCTCATTGCTGTGATAAATTACGCTAGTTTGTTAACATATACAGCTAGACCGCTCTTAAGGTTAGCAGCTTTGTTGCTGTGGATAATGTTCTTTTTAGCTAGTTTGTCCAACATTGCAGCAACTTTAGGCATTAGTGCCAAAGCAGCCTCTTTGTCAGTTGTGTTACGCAATGCTTTAATTGCATTACGTGTTGTTTTTGCATAATAACGATTATGCAATCTACGCTTCGCATTCTGGCGATTGCGTTTTTCTGCTGATGCGTGATTTGCCATGATTTTATTTTTTTAATATTATTAGTAGTCGGTAGGGGAATCGAACCC
>JAZTYE010000115.1:0-8331 GCA_045636765.1 Candidatus Egerieisoma sp. | reverse complement strand
TGCAGGTAATGAGAAAACTTGCTAAAGAGAGGGATATAGAGAAGTTGGAGGCATTAGAGCAGTTGGCTTTTAACTCAGCTTATAAATACAGTGATTACAATAATGGCTGGGTAGACCTTAACATTGTTGCAAAGGATGTTGGAGTGCCTTTGGAGCAATTGCAGCAGGTCTTGAAAAAGGAAAAACTTGCTGCAGAGATAAAGGATACTGTATACACCAATGTGTTGCAGATCCTTGAATATATTCCTGCCGGTGAGACAACGCCGTTGGAGTATAATAGTGCGAAAATTAAAGAAATTATTATAAGCAGAAGAAAGCAGGAATTACTTTCAAATTTGCAAAGGGATATCCTGCAGGATGCATTGGGCAATAACAAACTTAAAATTTTGGAAGATGAAGGTTCTAAGTAGAATCATAATTGCGGCCGCATTGCTTTTCCCTACAGCCTTGAGCGCGCAAAAATATGAGAAAGGTTTGGCAGACAAGACAATAGTGCTGATAGGTAATGAGGCAATATTCTTGTCACAGCTTGAGAATGAGATTCAGGTGCAGGCAGCACAGGGCGTTGGCGTAGACCGCAGCACCAGATGTCAGGTACTGGAGGAGATGATGATAAGCAAGCTGTTTCTTAACCAGGCAAGACTGGACAGTCTTGTTGTAAATTTGGATAATGTTGAGGTGGACTTGCAGCAGAGGGTAAGTTCTGTAATGACACAGTTGGGTAGCGAGAAGGCAATGGAAGAGTATTTCAAGAAGCCGGTATACAAGTTGAGGGAAGAGTGGAGAGGAATGCTTACAGACCAGAACCTTATACAGCAGATGCAGCAGAATGTAATGCAGGGGGCTGGTACAGCCACTCCGGCGGAAGTTCTTGCATTCTATAAATCGTCTGATGAGAGTGAGCTCCCAATAGTT
Source organism: Candidatus Egerieisoma sp. (assembly GCA_045636765.1). Classification (GTDB taxonomy): domain Bacteria; phylum Bacteroidota; class Bacteroidia; order Bacteroidales; family UBA932; genus Egerieousia. The sequence goes on along the minus strand of JAZTYE010000115.1, from coordinate 7,416 downwards.
TCAACCCAATACAAAATCAGCCAGATTGTTCTATATCCAGACCAGAACAGTGCAAAGCTTGCCATTAAAGAGAAGCTGTTGGGCCTTAGGGACCGAATTATAAGAGGTGAGAGATTTGCATCATTGGCAACCTTGTATTCAGAGGACCCTGGCAGTGCAATGAGAGGCGGAGAGTTGGGTATGGCTTCAAAAAATATATACTGGCCTCAGTTTGGAGATGCTGCAATGGCCCTTAAGAATGGCCAGATTTCCCAGATTGTTGAGACTCCCGACGGATTCCATCTTATTCAGATGATTGAAAAGGACGGAGAGATGTTCAACTCAAGACATATCCTTATGAAGCCAAAATACACTTCAGAAGACAGAACCAAGGCATACGGAAAACTGGATAGCCTGAAACGCAAAATCCTGGCAGACAGCATTTCTTTTGAGCTTGCGGCCAGAGTCTATTCTCAAGATCCAAAGTCAGCAGTAAGCGGTGGCCTTATGGCAGACGAGAATACAGGTTCGCTTTTGTTTGAGAAGGATCTTCTCAAGCCGGCTGACTATTCAGTAATCAAAGATATGAAGGAGGGTGACATTTCAGAACCTTTTGAGTCTTTGGACAATGAGGGTAGAAATGGAAATACAATCTACAAAATATTGCGTCTTGAGAAAGTGATTCCATCACATGTTGCCAATATTGAGGATGATTTTATGATAATCCAAAATATTGCAAATCAAAAAAGGCAGAAGGATGCAATATCCAATTTCATTAAGGAAAAACAGGAGATCACATACATAAAGCTTGATGATCTGTTCAAACAATGTAACTTTGAGCGTGAAGGCTGGGTTAAATAAGTTTATCATACTTTTATACGCAGTCCTTCTGTTTGTCAATACTGCCGGCATCTCTCAAAACCAGAGGGGTGCTGACTCTTTAGTACGTCTTGTAAAGGCAGAATCGGCCCACCTTCTGGAGATAGACAGCGTGGCCTACAGAAAAATTGTAGGTCCTGCTACATTTTTGCATAATGACACATACCTGATGTGTGATACAGCCTTGTGGAACGTATCTACAAATATTATCAAAGCAATGGGTAATGTGGAGATATTGCAGGGAAGCACAACTCTTATAGGTGACACTTTAGTGTATGTTGTGGCAGAAAATCTGGCCAAGGTGCGTGGTTCACTTGTGCAGCTTTTTGATCAAGAGGGTAATATCCTTAATACTAATTATCTCAATTACAATACAAAAGACAGTATAGCAACTTTCTTTAATGGTGCAGCTATGAGTAATGCTGATGGAAACATTATGGAGAGTGAAAGGGGAACCTATATTGCCAAGGAGAAGGTGTTCAGGTTCAGGGATAGTGTGCAGATGTTTACAGACTCGGTATGTATAGTGTCAAACAGGGTAGATTACCATACAGATACCGATGTTGCAGTTTTTTTTGACAAAACAACGGCTTGGAAAGACGGTAATATCCTTAGTGCCAACTCCGGTTACTTTAATAGAAAGGCAAACTTACTGGCGTTTACCAAGAATGGCTATATTCTTACAAAAGAGCAGGAATTGTGGGCAGATACCTTAATGTACTGGCGTAACAGCGGTAATGCAGAGCTCTATAAGAATGTTCAGGTTATTGATACAGTCCAAAGTGCCATTTGCCTTGCGGATAAGGCTATATATACTCCGCAACCCATGAGAATAGAGCTATTGGACAAGCCTGTAGTAGGAATGTATTCATTTGAGAATGAAGTTGCAGACACATTGTTTTTGGCAGGAGAAAGGATAATTTACAGAACACAAAGAATGTGCGAGATTGATAGTGCTGCTATTGCTGCAGCTGATCAGAGGTTGTCTTTGTCTGCTATTGATCCTATTGCATTGCATGATCAGGAGAGGAAAAAGGGTAATACAGCTGTTAAGACCCAAACAGAAAGTCAACAGGCAGATACTGTAGTTGCGGTTGAGAATATTATTGTACCAGAGAAGGATACAACAGAGGTTCAATTCATTGATATCTTTCATAATGTAAGATTTTACAGATCAGATATACAGGGCGTTTGCGACAGCCTTGTTTATACGGGATTGGACTCAATGATCAGATTTTACTCCAAACCTGCAATGTGGCATGAGCAGACAAGCCAATTTACTGCTGACAGTATACAGGCCGTATTAAAAGATAGAAAATTGAATAAGATAAATCTTCTCTCCAATGCTTTTATAGCAATGCAAGAGGATACTCTCCATTATAATCAGATAAAAAGTACGGAGATGGCCGCATATTTTGCCAATGGAGATCTTTACAGATTTGATGCCCTTGGTGGTGTCTCCTCTATATTTTACATGGCTGAAGACAGTGTTATAACCCTTATGGATCAAGAAGAGAGCAAGATGATGACTGCTAAAATAAAGGATAACAATGTGCAGCGTACACGTTCTATAGGTGAGATTAAACAGAATGTTTATCCCATATTCAATTTAGATATGGACAAGCAGCGGTTAAGGGGATTTGAGTGGAGAGGCAGGGAGTGCCCTCAAACAAGATTTGACATTACAGATAGAAAGATATTCCCTGAGCAAAGGGCAAAAATTGAGGCAATTCCGCTCCCAGGATTCAGGTATACTCTCAGGTATTTCTCAGACCTGCATACCCCTATGATGGATTTTATATATTCGTCTGTCGGGAAAAATAAGTAAAAAATAGCTGTGTAGATTAATACTTTTTTTATCATTCTGTGTAAATGTGAGCAAAAAAGTATTATATTTGTCTTATATACCTGCGTTGCGGGTGTATGAGCAGACCACACTATTAACACACTTAAAAAATAATCTATGAAAAAATGTATTCTATTTGTGCTAATGGCATTATGTTCTACAATGATGTTGGCACAAACAATTACAGTAAAAGGTACTGTAATTGGCGCAGAAGACGGAATGCCAGTTATTGGTGCCTATGTACTACAGCAAGGTACAAATAACGGTACTTCAACAGACATTGACGGTGCATATGTTATTGAAGTTCCAGCTGATGCAACCCTTATTTTCTCATCTATCGGTTATACAACCCAGTCTGTAGTTGTTAACGGTAGAGCCCAGCTTGATGTTATGCTTAAAGCTGACGCTGTACAGTTGGATGAGACTATTGTTGTAGCTTACGGTACAGCAAAGAAAGGTACCTATACCGGTGCTGCTTCTGTGCTTAAGAAAGAGGCTATTGCAGATGTTCCTACCACTTCATTTGAGAACGCATTGAACGGTAAGATTGCCGGTTTGCAGATTTCGCAGAACTCTGGTCAGGCTGGTTCAACTTCAAGTATCCGTATCCGTGGTATCGGTTCAATGAATGCTTCAAATGAGCCTTTGTACGTTATTGACGGTGTTCCTGCAAACTCAGGTAATACTGGTCAGATGAGTGACTATGTATACTCTTCAAATAACGTTATGAACACATTGAACCCAAGTGACATTGAGAGTATTACAGTATTGAAAGATGCTGCAGCTTCTGCACTTTACGGTTCACGTGCCGCTAACGGTGTTATTATGATTACTACCAAAAAAGGTAAAATAGGACGTCCTACAGTAACTCTTAAGGCATCTGTGGCTTTCTCACCTGATTGGGCTTCTGATCAGTGGATGCCTGCTAATGGCCAGCAGAATGCGGAGATGTTGTATGAGGTGCACTATGACAGACGTGATAACTCAAGCTATACTGAGGCTGAGGCAACCGCATTTGCTTTGGGTCAGTTGAACAGCCGTTTTGGAAAACATGGTTACTCTTTTGCAACTGACGGTCAGGGTAGATATGCCAAAATTCTTATCACTGGTAAAACTGACGGTGTTGAGAATAGAGATGGTAAATACTTTGATTGGGCTGACGCTTACTTCAGAACTTCAGTATTCCAGACTTATGACTTGTCTGTAAGTGGTGGTACTGAGAATACTTCATACTATTCATCATTTGCTTATACTAAAGATCAGGGTAGAGTTGTTACCAACCAGTTTGACCGTCTAACCGGTAGAGTTAATGTAACTCAGAAAGTTGGTAAAATTGTAGAGTTGGCTACAAGTGTAAACATTGCGCATACAGACCAGAGAGGTTTCAATGATACAAAAAACAATAACTCAAACTACTATATGCAGTGGGTTAACTTCAACCACCAGTTGTATTGGCCTACAGATTATAAGACCGGTAAACCTTGGACTGAGAAATTCGGTAGCTTGGGCCATAATATGGTTTACTACCAGAATGAGTGGGATAACTCTTCAAAAACTTTCAAAGTAAGTGCTAATGAGACTTTGACAGTTCATTTGTTGGACGGTTTGGACTTCAGAAGTGTATTCTCTTATGATAATTCAGAGACTAAAGATCATATCTACTATAGCCCTAATCACTTCTCAGGCCAGTCAGACAATGGTGTTGTTCATGAAATGAGCACCAATTACACAACTTTGGTATCTTCTAGTACTTTGAACTACAATAAAACATTTGGTGAGAAACATACTCTAGGTGTTTTGGCAGGTTTTGAGGCAGAGGATAAGAATACTTCATTTACAAGAGCAACTGGTAAGAATCTACCTTCAAGCTCGTTGCATACTGTAGCAACAGCAGGTAAGCTTGATGCTTCTGGATACAGCTGGGGTAATTCAATGGCTTCTGTACTTTCTAAGGCAGAGTATAACTATGATGGCAGATACTATGTATCGGCTTCTTACAGACGTGACGGTTCTTCAAGACTAAGTGAGGCTGCACGTTGGGGTAACTTCTGGTCAGTAGCAGGTTCATGGAAGATAGACAATGAGAAATTCATGGAGAATGCAGATTGGGTATCTAGTTTGCGTCTAAGAGCTTCTTATGGTGTTAACGGTACACTTCCTTCAAGCAACTATGGTTGGAGATCATTGGCAGGTTATGCTAACCCTTATCAGGGCAATCCTGGTGGTGCATTGGTTAATACTGCTAACGAAAATCTATCATGGGAGACTTCTTATACAACTAACGTAGCTTTGGAGTTCGGTTTCTGGGATCAGAGATTGACAGGTACTGTTGAGTACTTTAACAGAGATTCTAAAGATTTGTTGCAGGATGTTCCAATCTCAACAATTACCGGTTTCAGCTCAACTCTACAGAACATTGGAGAGATCAACAATAAAGGTTTTGAGGTTGAACTAGGTGGAGATCTTATCAGAAACAGCAACCTTACTTGGGATTTGAGCGTTACAGCTTCTATGATTAATTCAAAAGTTACTAAACTTTACGGTGGTCAGGATATTATTTGGTACGACCCTACAGGTGGTGATGCCAGAGCAATGTATATCTACAGAGAGGGTGAGTCAACTCTTGCATACTATGGTTATGAGTGGGCAGGCGTTAATCCTGAGACTGGTATGAACATGACTTACGTAAACGGTACTAAAGATGAGGAGGCTAAATTATTGGCAGATGGTACAGCATTCTTGTATAATGGTAGAGCAGTAGTTGAGGGTGACAGCGGAAACGATTTCGAGCAGTATGCTAACTACACAATCTTGGGCAATGCAAACCCTGCAGTTTACGGTGGTATCAATACAAGCGTAACATGGAAAGGTTTGAATGTTGGTTTGAACTTTATCTACAGATTGGGCTCTCAGATTTACGATGCAATGGGTAATGATATTGATGATGATGGTTGGGCATATGAGCGCGTTCGTTCTATCCAGACATACAACAACAGATGGACAAAAGTTGGCCAGATTACCACACAGCCTAAATTGTTGGGTTCAGACCCAGAGGCTGGTAGAGTTGAGAGTTCACGTCGTATCCATAAAGGTGACTTCTTGAGACTTAAGAATATTAATGTAGGTTATACTCTTCCTAAAGATCTTGTTAAGAAAGTTGGCTTGAGCAATGCTAGAGTATATTTCAATGGTCAGAACCTTCTTACTTGGAGATCGTTTGATCTATTGGATCCAGAGGTTAGTGCATATGGTACAAGAGGTTGGGAGACTCCTCTAGCTAAGACTTATACTTTTGGTGTAGAGCTATCGTTCTAATTAAAAAGTAAATAAGTAATAACACATAAATAAGATTAAACATGAAAAAGATTAATATAATTCTAGTAGCAGTTCTGGGAATCTTTGCGTTTTGCTCTTGTGAGGATTTTCTTGATAAGAAACCTACCAACCAGGGTGATGCTGAAACAGCTGTACAGAATATCAACGATGCTAAAGTTATGCTTAATGGCATCATGACCAAGATATCCAGCAGTTCATATCTTGGTAGAAATATGCTAATTTATGCTGATGCTAAAGGTGGTGATTTGACCATTGGATCAGCAGGTAGAAGTAATGACCTATATCTATATAACCACACTGTAAACTCAAGTACTTTCTCTGGTTTCTGGACTGTTGGTTATAATACAATTCTTCAGATCAACAACTTGTTGGCTAATATCAATGAACTTGAGGCTGCAGGTGATTCGGACGATTATAGCGACATTAAAGGTCAAATCCTTACTATTAGAGCAATGATTTACTTTGACTTGGTTCGTCTATATGGCCAGCCTTACAACGAGGATAAATCTGCTTGGGGTGTTCCTAATGTATTGGAGCCTTTGGATGCAATGGCTAAAGAGTTGAGAGCAACTGTAGAGCAGAACTATACTACAATTGTAAATGACCTTACCACAGCTGCGCCTTTATTGTCAAAATCAGTTCAAAAAGGTTTTGTAAACTATTATGCAAATAAAGCTCTTCAGGTTAGAGTGTATCTACATATGGAGAAATGGGCTGACGCTTTGGCTGCTGCAGAGGATATTATTGACAATGGTCCATACGAGCTTTATACTCCTAAAAATTGGGTAGCTTCTTGGAAATCTGCATTTGGAGATGAGTCAATCTTTGAGATTGAGATGATTCAGGATGAGAATGCTCTTAGCGGGTCAAGCTCACTTGGCGCTTATTATGCAAGACCTCAACACTTTAACAGCAATATTGGTTCATACTGTGCTTCTACTGAGTTCCTTGAGAGACTTGGTGAAGATCCTACCGATGTTCGCTGGGGTGTGATGGATTATGATGAGTTCAGTAAATCATACAACTCTTCTCTATACAAAGAGGACAGATTTGGTTGCTGTTACAAATATCTTGGTGGAGTATATGATAAAGATGCTAAAAAATTCCCAGGAGATGCTTCTGACAAAGCAGCATATGCAGTAAACATTAAAGTTATCCGTCTATCAGAGGTTTATTTGTCAGCTGCTGAGGCTGCTTTTGAGACAGGTGATAAAGAAAAAGCTGCAGAGTATCTACAGGCAATCAGAGACAGAGCTCCAGGCTTGGCTCCTGCAACTGAGTCTACAGTTACAATGGATATGATTCTAGATGAGAGATCTAAAGAGCTTTATGGCGAGGGTCACAGATTCTGGGATATGATGAGAAGGAACAAGACC
>JAZTYE010000114.1:0-2987 GCA_045636765.1 Candidatus Egerieisoma sp. | reverse complement strand
TATAGAAAGGCAATAAGTTGTAGTATGATTTTAGAATCACCCCAAAATTGGAAAGATTATGAGCTTATAGACTCCGGTAATTTTGAGAAGCTGGAGCGCTTTGGCTCTTTTGTTTTGGCACGTCCTGAGCCAAAGGCATTGTGGACCCCTTCGCTCTCTGCAAAAGAGTGGGAAAAATTGGCCCACACAAGGTTTGTGGCCGGAGCAGGTTTTGGCAAAAGCGGCAAAGAGGATACCGGTACCTGGAAGATGTTAAAGAAAATGCCGGAGCAGTGGTATATAAGATATAATCTTCCCGATACTTTCTTCAAGCTCCGCCTTGGACTTACCTCTTTCAAACATGTAGGTGTTTTCCCGGAGCAGAGCCCCAACTGGGAGTTTATATATGCACAATCAAAAAGGCTTGTGGAGAAATTTGCTCAGAAAGGGGTTGACCCTGCAACTGGAATGGTGCGCAAACCAAAGGTGCTCAATCTGTTTGCATATACTGGTGCTGCTTCACTTGCTGCAAAATGTGCTGGAGCAGATACAACCCATTTGGATTCAGTAAGACAGGTTGTAACCTGGGCAAAAGGGAATATGGAGAGCAGTAATCTGGACAACATCCGCTGGGTTGTTGAGGATGCTCTAAAGTTTGTAAAAAGGGAGGCTAAAAGAGGCAATAAATACAATGGCCTTATTATGGATCCTCCGGCATATGGCCATGGTCCTGACGGTGAGAAGTGGAAGCTGGATGAGCTTTTGTATGAGTTCCTTCAGGAGGTCTCAAAGATTCTTGCACCTGAAGATGCCTTCATGGTCCTTAACCTTTACTCCAACGGTTATTCTGCAATGCTTGGTGATACAGCTGTAAGAAGTGCTTTTGGAATGTTGGGAAGCAATAGTAAGGGAGAGCTTGCATGTGGCGAGCTTCTGCTAAAAGATAATTTTGGAAAGGCCATTCCATTGAGCGTGTTCTCAAGACTGGTAAGATAAGTTAACTAATTGTCGGGAAGAAAAATGATGCTGTTTGTAAATTGGGACATTGACCCTATCCTGCTTCAGATTGGAGGGTTTCAACTGAGGTATTATGGATTGCTCTTTATTGTAGGGTTCTACTTGGGCTATTATATGTTCAAATATTTTTTCCGCAGGGAGAACAAGCCTGTGGAGTTGCTGGATACGCTGCTGTGGACTCTTATGCTTTGTACCATTGTGGGTGCGAGACTCGGACACTGTCTGTTTTATCAGCCGGAGTATTTTCTTGCCCGTCCTGTGGAAATTCTAAAGGTTTGGGAGGGGGGACTTGCAAGCCACGGAGGTACTATTGCAATTATGATAGGCATGTGGTGGTTTGTAAAGAAATACGGACGCAAATATGACTTTGGATATATATGGCTTTTGGACCGACTTGCAATAGCAACAGCTTTTGCTGCCATGTTCATACGTTTGGGAAACCTCATGAACTCAGAGATTTACGGACACGAGACTTCTCTTCCATGGGGATTCATTTTTACTCTTAACGGAGAAATTGTTCCAAAGCATCCTACACAGCTTTATGAGGCATTATGCTACCTTACAACCGGAATAGTGCTTTTTTCAATCTATAAGTTTGCCTTGCCTAAGATTAGGGAGGGGCTGCTTCTTGGAATTTTCTTCATAGGTATATTCCTCTCAAGATTTTTCATTGAATTTGTAAAGGAGAACCAGGTTGGTTTTGAAGAGGGAATGGCTCTTAATATGGGTCAGCTTTTGAGCATTCCATTTATTCTTATGGGTATATACCTTATTGTACGGAGCTTTATGGCAAAGACGCCAATGGCAATGAGGAACAAGAGGTAAACGATATGACATTGTAAGAAAAAAGGGTGACCGGACGGCCACCCTTTTCTTCATCTCCTGCTATAAGGGGAAACTTTTACAAGAACTGCCCCCTTGGGGAGCTTGTCCCCTACTTTTGCCTCCACACTTTCAATTATTGCATCAAAAGGGGCGGCAATGATATTTTTCATTTTCATGGCCTCGTAGGTCATGAGTTTGTCTCCTTTCTTTACCTTATTGCCCGCTTTTACAAAGATGTCAGTAACAGCTCCAGGTATGATGGATCTTATCTCATTTGGATTTGGGGCCTGCCAAGGTTTCCTCTCAAGGAATTTCTTGGTGTATAGGGTTTTGTATTTGCGGCCGCACTCATGCACTTGAATCTTGTCTGTAAAAAGATTGGGATCATTGGACATGAGTACCGCATCGCCCAAGTCTGCACTTATGTGCTGTATGTTTGTATCTTCCATAAACATCTCCTCCTTTTCTGTTAAAATGGTGGAATGCCATGTTTCTTGGCAGGTCTCTTTAGGGTCTTGTTGCCTGAGATCTCCAATGCATGTACAATGAACTTTCTGGTATCCTGCGGGGTGATTACGGAGTCTATGTAGCCTTTGGCTGCGGCAACGTACGGGTTGGCAAATTTGTCCTTGTACTCCTGGACCTTAATCTTGCGCATTTCGTCGGGATTCTCAGCCTCCATGATTTCTTTGCGGAAGATGATGTTTGCGGCACCCTCAGGTCCCATTACTGCAATTTCTGCAGTAGGCCATGCAAATACAAAGTCTGCCCTCAGGTGGCGGGAGTTCATGGCAATGTAACCTCCTCCATAAGCTTTGCGCAGGATAATTGTGATTTTTGGAACTGATGCCTCAGAGTATGCGTACAAAAGTTTTGCTCCGTGGCGGATTACTCCCGCATGCTCCTGGTCCACTCCTGGAAGGTAACCCGGCATATCCTCAAGGGTTACAATTGGAATCTCAAATGCGTCACAGTATCTGATGAAACGGGCTGCCTTGTCAGAGGAGTCACAGTCAAGCACTCCTGCAAGGTACATGGGCTGGTTGGCTACAAATCCAACTGTCCTTCCCTCCATGCGGCCGTATCCTATCACTATATTTTTTGCCCACATCTCCTGGATTTCAATGAACTCGGAATCATCTGTAAGGGAGCGGATAACGTCCCTT
>JAZTYE010000113.1:0-7219 GCA_045636765.1 Candidatus Egerieisoma sp. | reverse complement strand
ATTAGTAGTCGGTAGGGGAATCGAACCCCTATTGCAAGAATGAAAATCTTGAGTCCTAACCGTTAGACGAACCGACCTTCCTACTTTGGGAGTGCAAATGTACAAAATATTTTTATACCTGCAAATTTATTTTCCAAAGTCCTCTTTCCAATCAAAAGAATACAGTATTGATTCAACCTGTCTTATATAATCTCTCTTGTCATATCTTGGCGCATAAACAAATCCTTCAACCACAATTATTTCGCCTGGATTATTTTTATCATGGAAAGCATGAATAACAAGCGGACCGCCCATAAAATCATTCTTAACCTCCCATAATGCCCTCATTTCCAAAAAATTGCGATCTTTATATTTCATCACGCTCAAGCCAGGTGTTATCTCGCTGCTTATAGTCATATAGCTATTATCCACCATACCAGGAACATTTTGTTGCATTACATCACTGGTTGCAGCCATCAAATTTTCCAATTGTACTGAAGTTGAATCTTTATAAGGTATTCTATAAAGAAAAATTCCCAGATTAATATAAGTGGTCTCGTATGAGATCCATACAAAATTATCTGTCTGTTTCTTTAAAGAATAACCTTTTGGAAAATATGGAGAACCTCCAAACTTGTCAGCCACAAAATTTCTGAGAGCCACATCCTCATAACGTTTTGAGTTGCGCATAATTCTGTTTCTTTCTGCCTGGCCAATAGTATTGAACAATCTCTCCGCATTATCTGCAATAAGTTTAGCAGCTTCCTCCTTGGTTGGAGCAGTAATCATAATTACAGTCTGAGGTGCAGCCCAAACATCTTCAACAGCCTTGTACTCCGCCTCAAACTTTGGATCTACTTTAAGCAACACAATATTCCTGTGATACTCAAACAAAGAGGTGAAAGCTTTGTGAGGGATATTGATAAGAGTATATGAAGGTTCAGATTGAGGCAAGAAAGGATAAGGGGTTGCCAGCACCTCTCTCAACTGATTGCCGGGCTCACTCTCCCAGTCACCTTTATCGGCAACAATTATTATCTCGCCGGCTTTTCCGCCCACATTCTGTTTAACAAGATCTGAATTGTCATCACAACTTGCTGCAATGAACGCCATCAATCCTACAAGAAGAAGTTTTGCTACTCTCATAATCCATTATTTATTTGAACAGTCTAAAAATGTCATTTCCAAAGGCAAGTATCATAAGCCCCATAAGGAGAACCATACCCACCATCTGCGCATACTCAAGGAACTTGTCACTTGGCTTGCGTCCGGTTATCATCTCATACAAAGTAAATACCAGATGACCACCATCCAATGCCGGAATTGGCAAAATGTTCAACACCGCCAACATCACGGAAAGGAAAGCTGTAATACTCCAAAAAGAATACCAATCCCAACTTCCCGGGAAAATATTTCCAATTGTAATAAAACTCCCAACAGATTTATAAGCCTCTGTCTTTGGTGAAAATATAAGTTTAAGCTCCTTAAAATAGTTCTCTACAGTCTTTACAGCTTTATTGATACCGGCAGGAATTGCCTCAAACAAACCATACTCCTTACTTGTAACAGTATAAAAATCCGCAAGATTTGCATTGGCAATAACCTGAATCCTTCCAAGAGTATCTGTTACCAAAGGAAGAAGAACAATCTCCTCTCCCCTTGCCACAGAAGCAACTATTGAGTCTCCCTTAAATCCCGACAAAACTTTTTGTGCCTCATAAAACATGTCGCAATCAATGCCGTTAACTGCCAGTAGCCTATCTTTAGGCATAAGCCCGTTGGATGCATTAATGGAAGAATCAGGAACCTCTGCAACCTCAAAAGGAATACCGTAGTTGAACATACCTGGAGTATTTAGAATAGTGGCAATATATACAGGATCAATTGAAACTGTTACAGTATCACCGTCTCTAAGTACTTTTGCTTCTTTTGCCTGTGTGCGTATAAGCTCTACCTGCAAATCTGTAAATTTTTCCGGCTCAAGACCATCAAATGAGATAATACGGTCTCCATTGCGGAAACCTACCTCCTGGGCAAGCTCACCGGCATATATACCGGTTGTCACATCTGAATTCTTCACATACTGCTCACCCCAAGCATACATTATACCCACATATATAAAAATTGCAAGTATAAAGTTAAACAGTACACCACCAAAGATAACAAAGAATCTCTGCCATGCCGGTTTGCTGCGGTACTCCCACGGCTGCGGCTCCTGTGCAAGGGTCTCCTTGTCCATAGACTCATCTATCATTCCTGATATTTTGCAATAACCGCCCAAAGGCAACCAGCCTATACCATATTCTGTATCACTGTTCTTTGGTTTATATTTGAACAGACTGAACCAAGGGTCAAAGAAAAGATAAAACTTCTCTACCCTAATCTTAAAAATTCTTGCAAAAAGGAAATGTCCAAACTCATGAATCAGTACCAATATACTAAGTGCAAGTACAAGCTGCAGTATCTTTATCAATACAACCATCTTAAAATCTCTCCTAAATTAAACTTGTTGCTATCTCTTTTGCCTGATTATGCGACTCATATATATCATCTATGTCAGGCAGGGCCACAAAGGTAGCCTTTTCCATTGTTTTTTCAATAATCTCAGGAATTCTGTGGAAGAGTATCCTGTCTTTTAGGAAGGCATCTACTGCCACCTCATTTGCTCCATTCATTATGCACGCCATGTTTCCTCCAATCCTATGAGCAGAATATGCCAGATCTATAGCAGGGAAACGGGAACTGTCGGGAGCATAGAAATCCAGACGGGCCAGCTCCGGGAAACTTATCCTTTGGGTATCCAATGAAATTCTCTCCGGATAAGACAGGGCATACTGGATAGGAACCCTCATATCTGGGGCTCCTAACTGAGCTTTAAGACATCCGTCGGGAAACTGAACCATTGAATGGACAATTGACTGCGGATGGACAACTATCTCTATATCATCCGGGCTCATGTTGAACAGCCATGAAGCCTCTATCATCTCAAGTCCCTTGTTCATCATGCTGGCAGAATCAATTGTTACTTTTGCCCCCATATCCCAATTGGGATGCTTAAGCGCCTGCTCTCTTGTTGCCTTTGCAATATCCTCTTTGCTCCAGCTGCGGAACGGACCGCCAGAAGCTGTAAGGATCAACTTCTCTATCCTTGTCCGCTCACCCTGCAGGCACTGGAAAATTGCAGAATGCTCTGAATCTACAGGCAAGATTGGACTATTATACTCACGCGCCAGACGGGTAACAATACTTCCTGCCGCAACAAGGGTCTCCTTGTTTGCCAGCGCAATCACCTTGCCGGCTCTAATAGCATTGAGTGTAGGTTCAAGGCCACTGAAACCCACCATAGATGCAAGAACCACATCTACATTGCTGCTCTGCACAAGAGAATTTACAGACTCCATTCCAGCCCACACTTTAATATCCTCCTTAGCCAAAGCCTCATTTACTGTATTATATAATGATTCATTACATATTACAACATTGTTTGGCTTGAACTTTAGAGCCTGCTCAATAAGAAGCTGCGCATTATTGTTTGCTGTAAGAAGTTCAACTTCAAACATGTCTGAATGCTGGGATATTACATCAAGGGCCTGGGTACCAATTGAACCTGTAGCTCCCAATATGGCTATATGTCTTTTATCCATTCCGTTCACCTTTAGAATTTAATGTACTGAGCCGGATCTATAGGCTCACCTTTATGCCACAGTTCAAAATGCAGATGCGGCGCAGTACTGAGGATTCCCGTACTGCCTACAAGGGCAATAGGGGTACCGGCAGCAACTTTATCCCGCACATTATGGAGCAATTTTGAATTGTGTTTATATACAGATACCAGATTATTGTCATGCTGCAAATGTAGGGTATAACCGGTTGCATCATCCCAACCTGCATATATAACAGTACCGTTTAGCACCGAGTACACTACAGTATTCTCTGGTGCAGCTATATCCAGATATGGATGATTGGCAGCTACATTATACTCCTGAGTTACCACACCTTTTAGTGGCGGAAAGAAATGAAGCCCCTCAATCTGCTCAATCTTGTTCTCTTTATATGACAAATTGAACTGCTCCTCCCTCAACACCGTTGCGCGGAGCAATGAATCATCTTTTGCATAATTCTCCTCCACAACAACCGGATTTTCTGCCATGCGCTGCAAATTAAGCATACTGTCCAGGTGAAGAGGCTTCTGGCCTGTTGCTATTCTCTGGATATTAGCAAGCTGAAACTCCCATACATCAACCTCCCGCTGCAAAGAGTCTATCCTTATTGCATTTTGCACAAGCACCTGCCTGTGCTGCTCAGAGGGATATCCCGGAATAAACTCCCTTAATGAGGTAAATGAAATAAGGAGAATTACAGAGACTATAAGCAATACTACAGAAAGTATTATAGCAACTACAGAGAACGCTCCATACGCCCTGAGCGAGAATATTTCCTCATGGGTAGTATCATTGAATATGGAGAATCTATATTTTTTTTTGGCCATTTTTCTCTATAATAAATTAACTTTGCATTATGGAGAGGATTATTGGAATAGACTACGGCAGAAAAAGAGTAGGCGTTGCAGTGAGCGACCCGCTCGGAATTTTTGCCTCAGCACTGGATACCATTCCTGCTGCAAAGATAATTGATTATCTCAAAAATTATACCCAAAACAATAAAGTGAGCCGTTTTGTGGTTGGCTATCCAATGAACCTCAACGGCCGCCCGGCCGAATGTGCCCAATATGTAGATGTTTTTCTCAAACATCTCAAAAAACAGTTTCCCGATATCCCTGTAACTTTGGAGGATGAAAGGTTCACTTCCCAACTTGCCATGAAAGCCATGATAGCTGGGGGAATGAAAAAACAGGACCGCAGGGAAAAAGAGAATGTAGACAAGATAAGCGCGGCAATAATTTTGCAGTCCTATATGGACAACCCACACGATTAAAAATTTACAATTATGATACTTCCAATTTACGTTTATGGTTCAGATGTCCTTAGAGAGAGGGCAAAAGAGATAGATTATGCAACATACGAGAATCTGCAGGAGCTTATAGCAAACATGCAGGAGACAATGGAGAAGGCAGACGGTGTAGGCATTGCCGCACCTCAGGTTGGACTTGCAATCAGACTTCTTATTGTAGATGGCGCCCCTTTTGGTGAGGATGATCCTGAACTTGCAGCGTTCAGAAGAGTAATGATCAATCCTGTCCTGCTTGAGGAGAGCGAGGAGACAGCAGACTACTCTGAGGGCTGCTTGAGTGTACCAGACATTCATGCAGACATTACCCGTCCTGCAAAAATAAAAGTGCAGTACATCAACCAGGATGGAGCAGATGTAACAGAAGAATTTGACGGTTTCAAATGCCGCATGGTACAGCATGAAATGGACCATCTTGACGGCAAAATGTTTGTAGACCGTGCAACACCTATCCGCAAGAAAATGATATCCGCAAAACTTACAAAGATTGCAGAGGGAAAGGTTCGCACACACTACAAAGTTGCAAGAGTGTTACCTAAAAAGAAATAATATGACAACAAAAACATCCGGCAGATACCTTTCATTGGATTTTTTGAGGGGACTCACAATATTTGGAATGATTTTGAGCGCCATTCAGCCCAGCGGTGTTATGCCCGGATGGATGTATCATGTACAGAACCCACCTCCAACACACAATCTGGATATGAGCATTGCTGGAATAGGATGGGTTGACCTGGTGTTTCCCATATTCATTTTCTGTATGGGAGCAGCTATTCCTTTTGCCAAGCCAAATATAAAAAGCATAATAGGGAGATTCTTCATGCTCTGGCTTTTTTCATACCTGTATGTATTTATAATATCTACAAACAGTTGGGTAACATTGGCCGGATTTGCCTCTTTATTCCCCCTTTATATGGTATTCAAGAATACTCCACGCCTGTTTGGAAAGGAGATTCCTGTAACCGCCATAAGAATTGCCGGAGCTTTGCTTGTAGCCGGTACAATTGCGGTTAACCACATTTGGTTTGGAGAGGTACTCTCTGTACAGAGAAGGGGTATCATAATCTTCCTTCTTGCATTCCTATATCTTTTTGGGTCGCTCAGCTGGTACTTTACCCAAAAGAAACCGGCAAGACGAATTTTTATATGGCTTGGAGTACTGGGCTTTACAATTATTACCCAAAAGTTGGACTGGCCAACCACAACATATGCCAATGAATCTTTAAGATGGTGGTTCAATGTGGAATATTTTTACTTCTTGCTTCTGCTCCTCCCTGCCACTTACATAGGAGAGTTTATAAAGAAGAGGATTGAGAGCGGTGAAGATACTGCACAAACTTGCCAGGCTAAGCATCATTCAATTGTTGCTCTTCTTTGCATAGTTCTGGTTGTATGGATGACATATGCCTTTTATATGCGCCTGTACTGGGAAAACCTTATTTTGTCGGGACTAATGCTTGGTGGAATATATGCTCTTGTAGCCAAATACCTGCCCCATTACAAAAAGACAGTATTGCTGGGTGGCATCCTTATTATTGCAGGAGAACTTATTGAACCATATGGTGGCGGCATAAAGAAAGTGCCTTGTACCATACAATATTGTCTGGCTACATGCGGAATGGCTGCAATGCTCCTTATTGCATCAGATTTCATCTGCAACATGGCAGGAAACTCTTTCCTTGTAAAGATTTTCCACAGGGCCGGAAAAAATCCGCTAATGTGCTACATTGCATACACATGCATGCTGCTTCCACTTATGAATATTACTGGAGCTATAGCATTGTACAGGGCCGCTTACCCAGAGGGTATGCACACCATAGGATTTATCAGATCTGCTCTGGTGGTACTGCTTACTATGTGGATTATTGGATTGTTTACAAAAAGAAAGATTTTCTGGAAGGCATAGAGTTAGTCCTCCAGAAGGCCTGCAGCAATTGTCATTGCCATTACCCTTTTCTTTGGATCGAGCTTAATGATAAGCTCCTCGTTGAACGGCACAAGATATTTGCCCTCTATCTCTATGCACGGATTGCTTGGATAGTTGTAGTATTCAGAGATCTCTCCAACAAGCTTTCCGCTCTGGTCCTTTACTTTAAAGCCTATAAGGAAAGCTGCCATTGCATCATCCTCATCAACATCAAGATCCTCAGGATCTATGGTTGAAGCATCTACAAGTATCTCTTTTTTAAGGAGCTCCTCGGCATGGGACATATCATTTATGGTCTCAAACTTTACAAGTGCCCCGTTTGCACCCCTTTTCTTTAGGGATGTA
>JAZTYE010000112.1:0-2738 GCA_045636765.1 Candidatus Egerieisoma sp. | reverse complement strand
TCTTGACCCTCAAATGGGAATTTCCTCTTTGGAGGCATTGGCAGACGGATGTATAAGAGAGTTGTACTACACCAAATAATCTGAATCATTATGAAAAAGATAAAAATAGCCCTGCCGGTACAGATTCTTATTGCCCTTGTACTTGGCGTTGCTTTTGGAGTATTCTTCCATGAGTATGTAAAATATATCAGCTGGGCGGGAGAGATGTTCCTCCGCTTCCTTAAAATGATAGTTGTCCCTATTGTATTCTGCTCTATGGTTACCGGAGTAGCCAGCCTTGGAAACCAGGGAGGATTGGGCAGAATTGCAGGAAAGACATTCGGCTTTTATGTAAGCACTACCCTTGTAGCAACAGTAATAGGTCTTGTACTTGTAAATTTGCTGCAGCCTGGAGTAGGCTCATCATTGGTTTCAGACGCAGCAGCAGCTTCTCAGCTTGCATCTGCAGAAAAAGTATCATTGGGTCAGCAGATCATCAATATTATTCCTGATAATGTATTTGCAGCCCTTACAAAAGGAGACCTGTTGCAGGTAATCTTCTTTGCCATCCTGTTTGGGTTCTTTGTAACCAAGGTGGAGGATAAGGCAAGAACCACAATAGTGGATTTCTTCCAGGCCGGCAATGATGTAATCATGAAAATCACCCTTGCAGTAATCAAGCTTGCCCCTTACGGAGTATTCTCCATTGTGGCAAAAATGATTTCACAGCAGGCTGGAGATATGGACAAGCTTATGAGTGTTGCTCAGAGCTTGGGTATGTTCCTTCTTATTGTATGGGCAGGATGTATGATCCATTTCTTTGTTGTCCTTCCATGTGCAGTTTACTTCATAGGTAAGGAGAACCCTTGGAGACATATGAAGAAAATGTCCACTGCAATCCTTACAGCATTCTCTACATGTTCGTCGGGAGCAGCATTGCCTATCTCAATGAAGGACTCTCAGGAGAAATGTGGTATCTCAAACAAGATTGCAGGTTTCACATTGCCTCTTGGTGCAACAATTAATATGAACGGTACTGCCCTGTATGAGGGTGTTGCGGTAATCTTCATTGCACAGGTTTATGGTATTGACCTTTCAATAATGGAGCAGATAATCATTATTGTAACTGTACTTTTCTCTGCAATTGGTGCGGCAAGTATCCCTATGGCGGGTCTTGTAATGCTTTCTGTGGCAATATCGGTAGCCGGTCTTCCAATGGAGGGTATAGGTCTTGTGCTTGCTGTTGAGCAGCTATGCGACATGCCAAGAACAGCTACCAACTCTTATGGCGACATGTGCGGTGCAGTTGTAATTGCCAAATCCGAGGGAGAGAAACTTACAATTTAAGTTTGCACTTCCTTATTGATATAAAAGAGAGGGGTGGCCAGATGGTCACCCGCTCTCTGCATATTGTATAGGCAAATCAATTACACCTTGAACTTGTAATCCTTAATCTGCGCAAGCTCCTCGTTTGCTTTTGCAATCTTGCTTGCAAGATCTGCCTTGAAAGCCTCAAATTTTGCAAAAAGCTGCTCATCAGCGCTTGCCAGAATCTGTACAGCAAGGATAGCTGCATTTTTTGCACCGTCCAACGCCATAGTTGCTACAGGTATTCCCGACGGCATCTGGAGAATTGAAAGGATAGAATCCCAACCGTCAATAGAGTTTGAAGACTTGATTGGAACTCCAATAACCGGAAGTGGAGTTGATGCTGCAATCACACCTGGAAGGTGAGCTGCTCCACCTGCACCTGCAATTATTACCCTTACACCTCTTTTGTGCGCATTGTGTGCAAACTCATGCACCATATCAGGCACCCTGTGTGCAGAAAGTGCATTAATTTCAAAAGGGATCTCCATCTCCTCAAGGAATTTGGCAGCCTGATCCATCACTTTCATATCTGATGTACTGCCCATTATAATACTTACTTTTGGCTCCATAATCTTTATATTTTATACTGAAAATCAAAAATAATAATTATTTTTGGAGTTTGAACTTAATTTGGTAAAATTTGCGCTATGAGCAAGATAACCCTACATGACAAACGCTTCAAAATCTGCACAACTGCAGCCCAGATAGACCAGGCTGTAGAGAGGGTTGCAGACCAATTGAACAAAGATATGGAGAATGTTGACACTCCAATTTTCCTGAGTGTACTCAACGGATCATTCATGTTTACTGCAGACCTGGTACGCAAGATAAATTTCCAGAGCGACGTAGTGTTCATAAAGCTGGCTTCATACGACGGCACCTCCTCTACAGGAGAGGTAAAACAGATTATGGGCCTTACCAAAAGTGTTGCAGGCAAGACTGTTATTATTGTTGAGGATATAGTGGAGACAGGAAATACCATTGAGGAGATGTACAATATCCTTAAAAGGGAGGGGGCTGCAGACATTAAAGTGTGCACATTGCTGCTCAAGCCTGACGCATACAAAAAGGATATAAAGATTGACTATGCCGCACTCCAGATTCCCAATGACTTTATTGTAGGATACGGATTGGACTACAACCAGCTAGGAAGACAATACAAGGATATTTATGTCCTTGATGAAGAGTAATACACAAAATAACAAAACCTTATAAATCATTATGAAATATTATCTGCTGTTTGGCCCTCCAGGTGCAGGAAAGGGTACACAGGCAAAACTTTTGGTGGAGAAATACAACTTCCACCATGTATCAACCGGAGACCTTTTGAGAAAGGAGATTGCAAAAGGTTCCGAGCTTGGCCTTAAAGCAAAAGCTCTTATAGATGC
>JAZTYE010000111.1:0-36011 GCA_045636765.1 Candidatus Egerieisoma sp. | reverse complement strand
GATCTACCGGTACAATCTTGTCTATCTTGTATTTCTTTAGCGGCTGTGATGGCTTTATTGGAGCCGGCTTTTCTGCGTTGTGGGCAGGAAGATAGCTAAGAAGGTTTTTAATCTGGGCAAAGCACTCCTCCTCACTCTGGGCAAAGAAGTGGGCGTTGCCTGTAGTCTCACAGTGCACACGGGCTCCTCCAAGGGATTCCATGTCTATCTCCTCTCCAAGCACAGATTTTATAACCTCAGGGCCTGTGATGAACATTTTGGATATCTTGTCAACCACAAACACATAGTCTGTAAGGGCAGGAGAATATACTGCGCCTCCTGCACATGGTCCAAGGATAACTGAAATCTGGGGAATCACTCCGCTGGCCATGGTGTTGCGGAAGAAGATTTCTCCGTATCCTGCCAAAGAGTTTACACCCTCCTGTATACGGGCTCCGCCGGAATCATTGATTCCAATAAGCGGAATGCGCATCCTTAGGGCATAGTCCATTATTTTGGTAATTTTCCTTGCATGCATAGAACCAAGCGAGCCTCCTGCTACGGTAAAATCCTGTGCATATATTGCAACCGGTTTTCCGTTTATGGTTCCGGTGCCAATAACTACACCATCACCTGCAAGGGATTTGTTTTCCATTCCAAATTCCCTGGCGTCATGCTCAATAAAAAGGTCATATTCATAGAAAGAACCTGCATCTAAAAGTTTGCCTATCCTTTCGCGTGCAGGAAGTTTACCCATAGCTATCTGTTTTGCTATGGCTTTGTCGCCGCCACCCATTATGGCTCTGGCAGTTCTCTCCTGTAGTTCAGAAATTTTTTTACTCAGTAAACTCATATTTTGTAGGTTTAGTTTCTACAAAAATAATGGATTTTTTTTTGTAGCAAAATTTCAAAAATAACATTATATTTGTGAGTTAGGTTTTTTGATTAATAATTACACTTAAAATATAAAATTATGTCACTATCATTTACTGACAGACACATTGGACCTAGAGATACTCAGATTGATGAGATGCTTAAAGTCTTAAATGTCCAATCGTTGGATGAACTTACAAAACAGACAGTTCCTTCAGATATCCTTTTGGATAAAGAACTTAATCTTACACCAGCAGTTAGTGAGAACCAATATTTGGCTAATCTTAAGAAGATGGTTTCTAAAAACAAGCCTTTCAGAAGCCTTATTGGTATGGGTAATTACGGTACAGGTGTACTTCCTGTAATTACCAGAAACATTTTTGAGAATCCTTGCTGGTATACTTCATACACTCCATATCAGGCAGAGATTAGCCAGGGACGTTTGGAGGCATTGCTTATTTTCCAGACAATGATCAGCAGCCTTACAGGTTTCCCTCTTTCAAACTGCTCTATGCTTGATGATGCTCAGGCAGCAGGTGAGGCTATGAGAATGATGTTTGAGGTAAGAAGCCGTGATGCTGTAAAGGCAGGTAAGAACGTTGTATTTGTAGACGAGAACATTTTCCCTCAGGTACTTTCAGTTCTTCAGACACGTGCAGCTGGTCTTGGCATTGAGATCCAGCTTGGTGACTACAAGACTGCAGAGTTGAGCGAGAAATGCTACGGTGCAATGGTTCAGTATCCTGCAGCAAACGGTGAGGTAAGGGACTATGCCGCTTTCTGTGAGAAAGTACATGCAGCAGGCGGTCTTGTAACAGCATACTGTGACCTGTTGGCTCTTGCAACTCTTAAAGAGCCTGCAGCGTGGGGTGCAGACTGTGCAGTAGGTTCAGCACAGAGATTCGGTTTGCCTATGGGCTTTGGTGGTCCTACAGCAGGTTACATGGCAACCAAAGACGCTTACAAGAGACAGATCCCTGGCCGTATCATTGGCGTTTCAGTTGACCGTTTGGGCAACAAGGCAGTGAGACTTGCACTTCAGACCCGTGAGCAGCACATCAAGAGAGAGAAAGCTACTTCAAACGTATGTACAGCAACTGCGCTTATGGCTACCATGAGCGGTATGTACGCTGTTTACCACGGACAGGCAGGCATCAAGTCAATTGCAGAGAAAGTTTCACATTATGCACATGCAATTGCAGGTCTTCTAAAAGCTAAAGGCTATACTTTGGCTGCTGAGAACTTCTTTGACACAATTGAGGTTAAAGGTGTAAATGCAACAGAGATCAAAGCTAAGGCAGAGGCTGCCGGTATCAATTTCTTCTATCCTGCTGAGGATGCGGTAAGAATCAGCTTTGACGAGCTTACAACTTGCGCAGAGGCTATGCAGGTTGCTGCAATCTTTGATGCACAGCCAGCTGGTTGCCCAGGTGCTCCTGCACAGGATGCTTTCATGAAGAGAGAGAGTGCATTCCTTGAGCACGAGGTATTCAATACATACCACTCTGAGACAGCAATGATGAGATTCATCAAGAAACTTGAGAGAAAAGACATTTCACTAACCCACTCAATGATTCCGCTAGGTTCATGTACAATGAAACTTAACGCAGCTGTTGAGATGTTGCCTCTAAGCTGGGGTGAGCTTGGCAATGTTCACCCATTGCAGCCTAAAGACCAGGTTGAAGGTTACATGGAGCTTATAAAGGAGCTTGAGAACGACTTGGCGGTTATTACTGGATTTGACGCTTGTTCATTGCAGCCTAACTCAGGTGCGGCAGGTGAGTATGCAGGTCTTAAGACCATCAAGGCATACCATGAGGCTAACGGCGGTGCTCACAGAAATGTAATGATTATCCCTACTTCTGCACACGGTACCAACCCTGCTTCTGCAGCAATGGCAGGTTTCAACATTGTACTTGTAGGATGTGATGACAAAGGTAACATCAACGTTGACGAGCTAAGGGAGAAAGCTGTGGCAAACGCAGAGAACCTTGCAGGTCTTATGATCACTTACCCTTCTACACACGGTGTATTTGAGGTTAAGATCAAGGAGATCACTTCAATTATCCATGAGAATGGTGGCTTAGTATATATGGACGGTGCAAACATGAATGCTCAGGTAGGTCTTACCAACCCTGGTAACATTGGCGCGGATGTTTGTCACTTGAACCTTCACAAATCATTTGCAATGCCACACGGTGGTGGTGGTCCTGGTGTTGGCCCTATCTGCTGTACTAAAGCATTGGCTCCTTACTTGCCAGGTCATCCGCTTGACCCTGAGTGTGGCGGTAAAGGTATGGGCGCTGTTTCTGCGGCAGCATACGGTAACCCTCTATTGCTGCCTATCACTCATGCTTACATCAAATTGTTGGGAGCAGCAGGCCTTAAGAAAGTTACTCAGGTTGCTATCCTTAATGCAAACTACATGGCTGCACAATTTGAGCCTGAGTTCAAGACTCTATATTCTGGTGCAACCGGCCGTGTAGCACATGAGTGCATCATTGATTGCCAGCATTTCAAATCTGAGTATGGCGTAGATGCAACTGATATTGCAAAACGTCTTATGGACTACGGTTTCCATGCTCCTACACTTTCATTCCCTGTACATGAGACCCTAATGGTTGAGCCTACAGAGTCTGAGCCAAAAGAGGAGATGGACCGCTTCATTGAGGCTATGAAACAGATTAAGAAGGAGTGCGAGATGATTAAAGCAGGTGAGTGGGATGCTAAAGACAACCCTGTTGTAATGTCTCCACATACTGCAGATGAGGTTTGTGCTGATGAGTGGAACCACCCATACAGCAGAACCGTTGCGGCTTACCCTCTTGAGTGGTTGAGAGAGAACAAGTTCTGGCCTGCAGTAGCTCGTGTAGACAACGGCTTTGGTGACAGAAATCTTGTATGCAACTGTGAGTAATAAGTTACACACTATATAAAAAAGAGACTATCGCAATGATAGTCTCTTTTTTGTCATTTATTCTTCATATAAATCCAGGAACTCATATTCACCACCCCATAGCTGCAGGAACTTCATGAAGTCTTCATTCTTAACAACAAGGCTGGCGGTGTTGTCATTAGGGTGGAAGCTCAAGTTTGCGGCATTCTGTAAGTTTTTGTCGAGAAACAGCTTGACTTCCTTATTGGTGTCATTTATCAGACCAAAAGGGGATACTGAACCAGGCCTCAATCCAAGGTATTTGTCCATTCTCTGCTCCGAGGCAAAGCTCAGTTTGCCCTGTTTGAGCATCTTTTCTATCTGGTGGATTGCCATCTGCTGGTGGCACTCAAAAACTACAAGGTAGTGTTTGTTTCCCTTATGGTTTCTAAAGAAAAGGTTCTTGCAGTGGGTAGAATCAATGTCTTTCCAATATTCCAGTGCCATCTCAATGGTAGGTAGAGGAGGGTGCTCATACATTGTATAAGGAATACCCCACTCTTTAAGGGTGTCAAGCACTTTTTGCCTGCGGGCTAGTTGCTCCTGTTGTATTTGTGGATCTATAGTATTCTCCATAATAAAGTCCAATTATTTAATGTGTTTAAGAAGGAAATCTGCAAAACGGAGGAATCCAAGATCGGTCATATGACCTCCGTCAACAGTACCCTCATGATCTGGGCCAATAGGGGATTTCTTCATGTTGCCATTTGCGTAGGCATCAAGGTAACGGACATTTTTATATCCCTCTTTTCTGAACTTTCTGGCCCATTCTTCCCATAGGGCGTTCTCTTCCATAGTGTCTTTATGGAACTGCTCATCCAAATACTGGTATGGGTAGCAATAATTGGAAAGCAAGATAATAGGTGTGTTGGGATTGGCCTCAGCAATAGCACGGATAAAATGCTCTGTACTGTCTTTTACAATCTGTAGTGTGCAATTGGAAAGGCAGTCAATCACATACATATGTGCAGGTATTTGGGCAATCTTTTCTCCTATGCACTTGTCCATACGGCCGTTGCCGCTAAATCCAAGGTTTATTGTTTCTCTATGCAGTTTTCTCTCAATGATTGCGGGGAACGCCATTCCAGGACGTGTTGCACAACCACCTTGGGTAACACTTGTGCCGTAGAAAACAATTGGCAATCTCTCTTTTGATGGTACAAGATCTGCAACGTGTGGTTTTTCAATTACAGCGTTTGAATCAATTCCAATAGAAAGGTTTATGATTCCGTCATATAGAGGAAGGTACATCAAATACTCGCGCATCTGGCCATCCATCCTGCGTATAAATACATTCTTTGGATGCTTGCCGTAAGGTTGCCCTGCACCTACAAAAGTCCACTCCCCATCCTCAAGGGTATAAAGATCAAGTCCCTTAATGCCGGTAGGAGTCATGTGTGCCATTGAAAAATTGTTCAGCGGCAACCACTCCGCACCAATACATTTGGAGTTTGTGCGGAACCTTATGGCCAGGCCTGCTGAGTTTTGTCCCAAATCCCAGAGGGATTTTCTTGCCACATTCTGCAAATCTGCGGGTAAACGGGTAAAATATCCGTCACTAATTGTGTCATTTTGCCTTAAGCAGTCATCAAAACCTTTTCCCAAAACAGGCAGATCAAGTTCCCTTACATCATAATATTTGAGATCAGAAGCCTTTTGGGCAAAAACATTGGCAGAAAGCAAGAGTACCGCTGCCAAAAACATCATCTTATAAAAATTTTTCATATTTATATCTTTAATTTTTACTTCCCGACAGTTTATTTCTTTACCCACAGTATTTCCACCCCCTTGCGCTCCATGCCACGGAACCAGGTCATTTGCCTTTTGGCAAATTGATGTATTGCGGTACGGAGGCCGTTTACCATTTCTTCATAAGAAAGTTCACCTATGATATATTGGGTTAAAAATTTATATTCCAGACCATAATAGATGAGATCCTCTGCCGGGATGCCACTATCCATGAGCCTTTCTACCTCTTGTATCATTCCCTCCTGCAGACGGGTCTCAAGGCGGGCGTCAATTCTGGCATTGCGGGTATCCCTGTCAACATCTATTCCTATAAAAAGTACCCTCTGTGGGAGTGGAAGCGGGTCCCTTTGCGCACCTTGGGCCATTTCAATCTCTATGGCCCGGATAACCCTTTTCTTGGTATCCCAGTCCGTGCTGTTGTGGGGTTTTTCTCCTTTTGCAGCCTTAAGCTCCTTGAGCATCTGTACAAGTTCATGCATAGGCTTAGGTTCCAAATTGGCGCGCAGCTGTTCGTCGGGATGAACTTCATAAAGCTCGTATCCCCTTGTGGCTGCTTCTATGTAAAGGCCAGATCCGCCGCAGATGACGGGAAAACTCCCTTTTTGCAGGATTTGTGTATATGCTCTGGAGAAATCTTTCTGGTACTCAAAGATGTTGTATTTGGTGCCTGCATCTACAATATCAACAAGGTGTACGGGTATTTCTCCATACTCTTCAAGGTCCTTGCCTGTACCTATATCCATTCCCCGGTATACCTGCCGGCTGTCTGCAGAGATAATCTCTACTGCTTTCCACTCCTTGGAGAGGGTACGGGCCAATTCTACGGCAAACCGGGTCTTTCCGCTTGCTGTAGGACCAAGTATGCATACTGCATCCCATTCTCCCTGTTTTATTGAACCTATAATCTGCTCCATATGTTTACAATCATACAAAGTTAGTTTTTTTTACTACATTTGCGCCGTTATGCCTAAAGCAAAAAGCAAAATAGAGATTAAAAACCGCAGGGCCGGTTTTGAGTATGAGTTTATAGACAACTACACCGCCGGTATAGTTCTTACCGGAACGGAGATTAAGTCCATAAGGGCAGGAAAGGCCTCTCTTGTGGATAGCTACTGCTATTTTGTAAGGGGTGAACTCTATGTAAAGAATATGCACGTTGCAGAGTACTGGTGGGGTACTTATAATGCCCATGATCCCCGCAGGGACCGTAAGCTTCTTCTAAACCGCAAGGAGCTGCGCAAATTGGAGCGTGCAACTAAAGAAAAAGGTCTTACAATTGTGGCAACCCGCCTGTATATAGCAGAGAATGGTTATGCCAAGCTGAACATCTCCCTTGCAAAAGGTAAAAGGGAGTATGACAAGCGTAATACAATCAAAGAAAAGGATATGCGCCGTGACATGGAGCGCGGGTATTAACATCTGTTTTACATCCTCATTATTATTTGTTTATACGAGTAACTTTTTGTAACTTGGTCTGTGGCAAAAGGTGAGATTAGAGAGAACTGGCTGTGTAATTTATTTAGTTGGTGCAGGCAGTTTTATGGAAGAGTTATGGTGTAAAAACAGACAAGATTTGGGCAAAAGAGGAGAGGATTTGGCTTTGGAATATCTTTTGCAGAAGGGTATGGTACTTTTGGCCCGCAACTGGCGGAGCGGACATAAGGAGCTGGATCTTGTTATGTATGACGGAGAGTTTATAAGATTTGTTGAGGTAAGGGCAAAAAATTACCCGGTGGCGGTAGAGCCTTATCAAACAATAACATTACCAAAGCAGAGGCTGGTTATGGCGGCGGCAAGGAGTTTTCTGGCAGCTGTCAGGACAGGAAAGATTAAAGGAATTGATGGACTTACAGGGGGGAGGGAGGCTGTTTTTGACATAGTCTCAATAATTTTTAATGGAGAATTGTTTAATATAAAGTATATAAGGGAGGCTTTTGGGCCTCAGTGGTAAAATATAGCAATACAGGATTATGGGAAGAGAGAATAAATATTGCATTATTATGGCCGGTGGTGTAGGAAGCCGTTTCTGGCCTGTAAGCAGAAACAGCAAACCTAAACAGTTTCTGGACTTTTTTGGTACAGGTGTGTCATTTCTGCAGCAGACATACAACAGGTTTGTGAAAATTGTTCCGCCAGAGAATATTCTTGTAGTGACCAGTGAGCAATATAAGGAGCTGGTACAGGAGCAACTCCCAGATATGCTTCAGGAGAATATCCTTCTTGAGCCGCATAGAAGAAATACAGCTCCTTGTATAGCATATGCTACATATAAACTTGGGAAAAAGAACCCCAATGCAACTGTAGTGGTAGCCCCTTCGGACCATCTTATCCTTAACGAGGATGTCTTTCTTGGTACAATTGACAGCGCGCTGGAGTATGCTCAGGATCATGATGAGCTTCTTACCTTAGGAATAAAGCCTACCCGTCCGGAGACAGGATACGGTTATATACAGGTGAACAAAGAGAAGGCAAAGTTGATAGGAGGGACAAATGTTTACAGCGTAAAAACCTTTACAGAAAAACCGGATGCGGAGCTTGCCAAGGTTTTTATGGATAGTGGGGAGTTCTTGTGGAATTCGGGTATTTTTGTGTGGAATGTCAAAGCTATTTCACAGGAACTGGAGGCATATCTTCCCGACATAGCTAACCAGTTCAAGGATATAATCCCGTATTATTATACCCCACAGGAAGCTGAGTACATAAAAGGAATTTATGAAGGGTGTAATGGAATATCTATAGATTACGGTGTGATGGAGAAAACTAGCCGCAGTTGGGTATTTGAGACCTCATTTGGTTGGAGTGATGTGGGAACATGGACAGCCTTGTATCATCTTGGGGAGAAAGATGAGTGTGAAAATCTTATGAGTGTTGGAGACAGCATGGTAGAAAGGGTGGAGAATTCCATAATAGTATCCAATGAAGAAGATAAGCTTGTTGTGGTAAAGGGGCTTAAGGATTATATGATAATAAATACAGATGATGTGTTGCTCATTTGCCCAAGGAATGAGGTGGAGTTTAAAAATGTCATTACGGACCTTACTGTAAATGAGTTTAACAAATATCAATAACGCTTTTACATATAGGATTTTTTTGTAGCTTTGCATCCTTAAAATGTTTGATATGAAGCAGAAAATAGATGATTTGCTAAATAAAATAGAGTCTCTTACAGCAAGCAAGTTGCAGGAAGTTGAGGAGATAAGGGTAAAACTATTGGGAAAGAAAGGTGAGATTACAGCCCTTTTTGACGAGTTTAGAAATGTTCCGGCTGAGCAGAAGAGAGAGTTTGGTCAGTTGCTTAATGTTCTTAAGACCAAGGCAGCAGAGAAGATAGAGGAGCTCAGACAAAAAGTTGAGGAGATGGGAGGTTCTGATGCACCGGCGTTTGACTGTACAAAACCCGGTGACAGATTTGATTTGGGAACACGTCATCCTATATCCATTACAAGAGAGGAGATTATCTCTATATTCAGCAAATTTGGGTATGCAGTTGCTGAGGGACCGGAGATTGAGGATGACTGGCATGTGTTTGGAGCCCTAAACTTCCCTCCAGAGCACCCTGCAAGGGATATGCAGGATACTTTCTTCATTTCTGCAGGTGGTGACAATCCTATTCTGCTAAGAACCCATACCAGCTCTGTACAGGTAAGAAGTATGGAGAGAATGCCTCTCCCAATCAGAATTGTATGTCCCGGCCGTGTGTTCAGAAACGAGGCAATTTCTGCGCGTGCGCACTGTATCTTCCACCAGGTTGAGGGGCTTTATATAGACAAGAATGTATCATTTGCAGATCTTAAACAGGCAGTGTTGCTTTTTGCAAAGGAGATGTTTGGAGAAGAGACCCAGATAAGGTTACGTCCCTCTTATTTCCCGTTTACAGAGCCAAGTGCTGAGGTTGATGTAAGTTGTAATATCTGTAAAGGTAAAGGTTGCAACATATGTAAAGGTACTGGTTGGTTGGAAATTATGGGTTGTGGTATGGTAGATCCAAATGTTCTTGAGGCATCAGGCATTGATTCAAAAGAGTACTCAGGTTTTGCGTTTGGTATGGGAGTGGAGAGAATAGCAATGCTTAAGTGGCAAGTGAAGGATTTGCGCCATTATTTTGAGAATGATGTTCGCTTTTTGAGAGAATTTGAGACTGCTTTTTAAGTTTTCTGAAAAATTTTCACAAAAAATTGCAAAAAAATTTGGAAGTTCAAAAAAAGTAACTACCTTTGCAATCCCAAACGGGAACAACGGTTCCTAAAAAGGTAGTTCTTTTAATAATGCGGAAATAGCTCAGTTGGTAGAGCACAACCTTGCCAAGGTTGGGGTCGCGAGTTCGAGCCTCGTTTTCCGCTCTAGAAGCCTCAGAGAAATCTGGGGCTTTTTTTGTATAATCAACTTTTTGTATTATGAGAAAATTACTGTTTTTTGTCTTTTCGTTTATGTGTGTATCTGCGCTTTTTGCCCAAAAGCAGGGAGAAGATAAAGACTGGGCGCAGTACAACCGTTATGCTGCTGCTAATGATACTGTATCTGTTGCCCCAACAGCTGTTTTTATGGGAAATTCCATCACAGATAATTGGTTCAAATTCCACCCGGATTTTTTCAGGAACAATAATTATGCTGCCAGAGGTATAAGTGGACAGACCACTTACCAGATGTTGGCCCGTTTCCACAGTGATGTTGTGGCATTACGCCCAAAGGTAGTTGTAATACTGTCGGGAATAAATGATATAGCTAGGAATCAGGGAATAATATCTTTAGAGAATATTATGGGTAATCTTATTTCTATGTGTGATATTGCCCGTGCAAATGGTATTGTTCCAATTTTGTGTTCCCTTTTGCCTACAGACAGTTTTTCTTGGAGACCCGACATTAAACCGGCTTCTATTGTAGTTGAGATGAACAAGCTCATAAAGGGGTATGCGCAGGAAATGGGATATGCGTATGTGGATTATTATACTTCTATGGCAGATGAGGCAGGAGCCCTTAAGGAGGGGCTTTCCAAAGACCGTTGCCACCCTTATCCACATGTGTATGATTCTATGGAGGAAATTGTTGTTAAGGCCATTGAGCAACAGGTAAGTAAGAATCATAACAAGCGTAGTGGTAAATAGTTAAATTTTACTATTTTTGCCCTCAGGTTTTTACCATATTGAAATTAAAAATAACTAAAACTTAATAAATGATAAAGAGATTACTTCTTGCAGCAATTGCTTTGGTACTGGGCTTTACTTCATACGCCCAGATTGAGAATCCTGTAACCTGGAGTGCCAAAGCTGTGAATGTAAACGGGAACGTTTATGAGATAATTCTAACCGGAAGCATTGAGGGTGACTGGCATATTTATGATTTGGGTCCATATACAGATGGTCCTATTGCCACTTCGCTTACTGTTTCTGGAGAGGGAATTAAAGTTATAGGTGAGACTTACCTTAAGACAGAGGCTCATAAGGCATATGATGATGCTTTTGGCATGGAGATAGGAACTTGTGATTCTGGTGTTGAGATTGCACAGCAGGTAGAGGTTCTTTCTGCTGACGCAACAAAAGCAATTGTAACAATTGAGTGGCAAACTTGCAGCACAGGAAGTTGTCTTCCTCCAACTGATGAGGAGATTGTTGTAAAGTTGCCTGCAGGTTCAGCAGTTGCTGACGCAGATGAGGTTAAGGCTGCTCCAGTAAAGAAAGAGGGTGGCAAATCTATTTGGGCTATCATCCTTGAGGCAATTGCATGGGGTTTTGTGGCGTTGCTGACACCTTGTGTATTCCCTATGGTTCCTATGACAGTGTCATTCTTCCTAAAGAGCAAAGACGGTAAAGGCAAGTTCTATGCCTCTATGTACGGATTCTTTATTGTAGCCCTTTATACTGTTCCCATTGCTGTACTTATCCTTCTTACCTACATTTTGGGTGGAGATGCAGTAACGGCAGATATTTTCAACTGGCTGGCTACACACTGGATTCCAAACATTTTGTACTTTATTATATTTATGGTATTTGCTGCCAGCTTCTTTGGAGCATTTGAAATTACAATGCCAAGCTGGATGGTAAACAAGACAGATGCAAAGAGTGATAAAGGCGGTCTTGTAGGTGTATTCTTTATGGCGCTTACTTTGGTCCTTGTATCATTCTCTTGTACCGGTCCTATTATGAGTTCAGTGCTTATAAAGAGTACTCAGGGTGAGATTTGGGAGCCTATTATTACAATGTTCGCATTCTCTGCAGCATTTGCACTTCCTTTTACAGTGTTTGCATTTGCGCCATCATTGCTTAAAGATCTTCCTAAGAGTGGAGGATGGCTGAACTCGGTTAAGGTTGTGCTAGGTTTCATTGAGGTTGCCCTTGGTCTTAAGTTCCTTAGTGTTGCAGATCAGGTTTACCAGTGGAACTTGCTGGACAGAGAAGTTTATCTTGCAATATGGATTGTAGTATTCTCTCTATTGGGTCTTTATCTTTTGGGTAAGCTTCGTTTTGCGCACGATACACCAGAAGACCATATTTCGGTTAAGAGACTATTCCTTTCTATCATTGTATTCTCATTTGTTGTTTACATGATTCCTGGTATGTGGGGTGCTCCTCTAAAAGCATTGAGCGGATATTTGCCTCCAATTGAGAGCATTGATTTCAACTTGGCAAAACAGCAGAATGTTATAGTAACCGGTGCTTCACACGCAAGTGCATCGCATAATAATCTTTATCCTGCAAAGAAATTTACAGATATGGGCCTTAAACACATAGACGGTATTCCAGGTTTCTTTGATTTGCAGGAGGCTTTGGAGTATTCAAAAACTGTAAACAAGCCTGTATTCATTGACTTTACCGGTGCTGCATGTGTAAACTGCAGAGAGATGGAGAGCAGGGTATTCAGCGATCCGGTAGTAAAAGATCTGCTTAACAACAAGTTTGTATTTGTGTCATTGTATGGAGATGTAAAGACAGAGGTTGCTCCACAGGATTGGGTAACCCTTCCAAACGGAAAGGTCCTTAAAAGTTTGGGCAAAATCAATACAGCCTTTATTATGGACAAATTCAAGGCAAATGCAATGCCTTACTACATTATAGTGGATGCTCAGGGCAACCAGGTAGTGGAACCAAGAGGATACAACTTGGATAAAGATGCATTTGTAGAGTTTCTTAACAATGCAGTAAGCACATATAACAAATAACTATGCAGAACAGCAAGGTATTTAAAACAATAAAAGAATACAGTGTAATGGCATTTGCCCTTGCACTGTATGTTTTTGCATGGACAGCATTCCTTATTCCAAACCAGATAACAGGTGGTGGAGTAACAGGTATGTCCTCAATAATCAACTATGCATCCGGTATTCCTATTTCAATCAGTTACCTGGTCATAAATGCAGTGCTCCTTATAGCCGGAACACTTATATTGGGCAAGGGATTTGGATTCAAGACCATCTATTGTGTCTTGATGAGTTCCCTTTTCTTTCAGATATTCCCTTATATTCCATGGGTGTCTGACATTCAGGATAACATCATCAATGCAATTATTGGTGGAGCACTTAGCGGAATAGGTATATCAATTGTGTTTACTCAGGGTGGAAGTACAGGCGGTATAGATATTATAGCGATTGTGCTTAACAAGTATATGGATGTATCACCGGGAAAAGTCTTTATGATAGCGGATTTCCTTATTATTTCTTCAATTCTGTTCCTTCCCGACAAATCACTTCAGGATATTGTCTATGGTTATGTGGTAACAGTGGCATTTTCATATACAGTGGACCAGTTCCTTACCGGAAGCAAACAGTCTGTGCAGATGCTTGTAATAACAAACAAATATCAGGAAGTTGCAGACAAACTGTGCTATCAGCTGGATAAGGGTGTGACAGCCATCAACTCCATTGGCTGGTACAAGAAATCTGAGAGCATGATTATAATGGTGGTTACCCAGAAGCAGAAAATGCATGAGGTAATGAGTGCAGTAAAAGAGGTTGATCCGCGTGCTTTCCTTACCGTATCTACAGTAATGGGGGTTTACGGAGAAGGTTTTGATGAATTTAAGGCAAGCAGGAAGAAAGACAAGCCTATAAAACAGGCAGCCTGATGCAAAAAAAGGGCAGGAAATTTTCCTGCCCTTTTTGTTTATCCGTCCATGAGTCTAAATGTTTTTCCCGACAAAAAGGGGTAATTTCCAAATGGAATCTGCAGCAGTTGCTGTGGAAATAAACATTTAGATTATGATTTACGGATACATTAGAGTGAGCAGTGACAAGCAGACTGTGGAGAATCAGCGTTTTGAGATTCGGAATTTCTGCAAAAATGAAAACATGGAAATAGACGGATGGATAGAAGAGACCATCAGTGGTACCAAGGGGTATAAAAAGCGGCAATTGGGTATTCTGTTAAAAAGAGTCAAAAAAGATGATTTGATAGTATGCGCTGAGCTTTCCCGTTTGGGAAGAAACCTTTTTATGATAATGGAAATCCTTAATATCTGTATGACAAAAGAGTGTAAGGTCTGGACAATTAAGGATAACTACAGGCTGGGAGAAGATATCCAGAGCAAGGTGCTTGCCTTTGCATTTGGCCTCTCTGCCGAGATAGAAAGGAATCTGATCTCCCAACGGACCAAGGAGGCACTTGCCCGCAGGAAGGCAGAGGGGACAACTCTAGGTAGGCCAAAAGGGAGAAAGAACTCTCCCGACAAATATAAACTGTCGGGAAAAGAACTGCTTATAAAAAGGCTTTTGGTTGCAGGTGTGCCAAAAAGCAAAATAGCAAAAGCTTGCAAAGTGAGCAGGAATACACTTTCCAAGTTTATAAAGGAGCATTATTGCCAGTGATGTATTTCTCTATGGTTGCAGGGTAATACATCTGTTCAAGCTGCTGTATTTTGGCAGCGAGTTCCTCCGGAGTGTCTGCAGGAAGTACAGGACAAGTAGCCTGGAAAAGAATTGTGCCGTTGTCGTATACCGCGTCTACCAGATGTATTGTTATGCCTGACTCTTTTTCTTGAGCTTGGATAACAGCTCTGTGAACGTGCATACCGTACATCCCTTTACCTCCATATTTGGGCAGGAGTGCAGGGTGGATATTAAGGATTTTTCCGTTATAGCGGGTTGTGAGCACATCCGGTATTTTGAGCAGGTAACCTGCAAGGATTATATAATCTATTTCATATTGGTGCAGTG
This sequence comes from Candidatus Egerieisoma sp., assembly GCA_045636765.1. Classification (GTDB taxonomy): domain Bacteria; phylum Bacteroidota; class Bacteroidia; order Bacteroidales; family UBA932; genus Egerieousia. Next base: position 21,333 of record JAZTYE010000111.1, on the reverse strand, counting down.
TCTCAAGTAGAGCAGCGGGGTTCTCTGCCGTTAATTCTTCTTTTGGCAGTACAACAGAAGGTACACCTTTTGTACGGGCTCTTTCAAGTACGTATGCGTCAGGTTTATTGCATATTACCACTTTTACAGCGGCATATTGCGAGTGTGTGAAATATGTTATTATGTTTTCTGCATTGGTGCCATTGCCTGAGGCAAATACAGCAAGATTCATCATTAGTAAAAGCGTTTATTTTACAAAAATAACTAAAATTCAGTTTTTTTGTTATCTTTGCACATTGTAGTAGGTAAAAATGACTAAAATTATAAACTTATTTTATTAACTAATTTTTTTTTAATCATGGCAGATATTACATCTAAAGTTAAAGAGATCATCGTTGACAAATTGGGCGTTGACGCAGCTGAGGTTACACCAGAGGCTAGCTTTACAAAAGATTTGGGAGCTGATTCACTTGACACAGTAGAGCTTATCATGGAGTTTGAGAAGGCATTTGAGATCACTATTCCAGATGAGGCTGCAGAGAAAATTGCAACAGTAGGCGACGCTATCGCATATATTGAGGCTAACCAGAAATAATTATCTTGTAAGAATCTATGGAGTTGAGAAGAGTTGTCATTACAGGATTGGGAACTATTAATCCGTTGGGAAAAAGTGTAGAGGAGTATTTTACTAATCTTAACAATGGCATTAGTGGTGCAGGTCCTATTACAAGATTTGATGCTTCCCTTTTTAAGACCAGATTCGCTTGTGAGGTAAAAGATTTCAATCCGGCAGATTACGGCATTGACCGTAAGGAGGCCAGAAAGATGGACCGTTTTGCCCAGTTTGCTTCAGTTGCAGCAGACCAGGCAGTGGCCGATGCCAACTTGGCTGACAATGAGTCAGTTGATAAAAAACGTATAGGTGTTATAGTTGGCTCTGGTATAGGCGGAATTGAAACACTTTCTGATGAAATTATGGGTTATTGCGAGGGTGGGAAAACACCTCGCTTTAACCCATTTCTAATTCCTAAAATGATCCCTGATATTATTGCGGGTCTTATCTCCATAAAATATGGTTTCATGGGGCCTAACTATGCAACAGTGTCAGCATGTGCATCATCTGCACATGCCATGTCCAATGCATTTGATATGATCAGGTTGAGCAAAGCTGATATAATTATCACAGGAGGCTCTGAGGCCGGAGTTACAATTGCAAGTGTGGGCGGTTTCAGCTCTGCACAGGCTCTTTCTACAAACAATGAAGAGTTCAACTCAGCCAGCAGACCCTTTGACAGGACAAGAGATGGTTTTGTCATAGGAGAGGGTTGCGGTATTCTTGTTTTTGAGGAGTATGAGCATGCTGTTGCAAGAGGTGCAAAAATTTATGCAGAGGTCTTGGGAACAGGTATGTCTGCAGATGCCCACCACATTACAGCTCCTCATCCGGAGGGCGAGGGTGCCATTGAGGCTATGACGCTTGCTCTTAAAGAGGCAGGACTTAAACCTGAGGATGTGGATTATATAAATGTTCACGGAACTTCTACGCCACTAGGCGATATTGCAGAGCTGAAAGCCGTAAAAAAAGTTTTTGGCCAGCATGCCTATAAACTTAATATCAGCTCAACAAAATCAATGACAGGTCATCTTTTGGGTGGTGCCGGCGCAATTGAAACAATGGCATGCATTGATGCTATCTGTAACGGCATTATTCCTCCAACCATAAACTTTAAGGAGGAGGATCCAGAAATTGACTATAACTTGAACCTCACATTGAATACAGCTCAGAAGAGAGAAGTAAAAGTGGCAATGAACAATACTTTTGGTTTTGGTGGCCACAACTCTTGTCTGATCTTAGGAAAGGTAAGATAATCGTTTAAGATTTATCTTGTTATATAGAGAGGCGGTTGCTCAGGGCAACTGCCTTTTTATTTCCATCGTTCCATGTCAAGTCTTATAAATATAAACAGCAATACGGTAAAGCTCCAAAGTGACGAGCCTCCATAGCTCAGAAGCGGCAAAGGAATTCCAATTACTGGAACAATGCCCATTGTCATGCCTATATTTATGAACACGTGCATAAAGAAACAGCATGCCACGCAGTAGCCGTAGATGCGGGTAAACTTGTATTTTTGCCTTTCACTCAGTATGATGAGCCTTGCAATAAGGTACAGGTATACAGCTACAACAGTTACAGATCCCAAAAATCCCCATTCTTCTCCAACCGTACAGAAGATGAAATCTGTACTTTGCTCAGGTACAAAGTTGAATTTTGTTTGGGTGCCATTAAGAAATCCTTTTCCATACAAACCACCTGAGCCAATGGCAATCTTGGACTGGTGAACATTATATCCAATTCCTTTAAGATCTTCTGTAATACCCAGCAGGTTCTCAATTCTGGCCCTTTGGTGAGGCTGCAGAATCTTGTCAAATATGAACTGTACAGAAAAAATCAGGGCCATGGAGCATACAAAGCTCAACAACAGCATCTTTGCATGTGGCTTTTTTCTCCCCTTTGCTTTAAAGGCAGCCACAAATGCCAGAGAAAGAGTTGTTGCAAGGGCAATATACTCCACTTTTATTCCATTAAGAAACTGGAGTTCTTCCATTGCAAATAGTTTGGGAAGAAATGCCAGTAAAACTCCTGCAGGTATTGTAACAGCAAGAACTCTGCCCATATTTCCACAGTATAGTCCATACATTATTCCCGACAGTACAAACAATATTATTATGGCTATTAGAGGGGATATGGCAAGGGTCACTACAAACAGGAGAATTGAAAGGAGTCCAAAGACCAATATCCAACCGCTCATTCCTTCCCTATATAGCAGGAAGATGAATCCGCAGTACACAAGCGCTGAGCCTGTCTCTTTTTCCATGACAATGAGTGCCATTGGGAAGAGAATTGTTATGGCAATTGTTATGGCATCCCTTAACTTATGTAATGAAAAGTTGTGCTTGCTCATTATGTAAGCAAGGAAGAGAGATGTGCTGATTTTGGATATTTCTGCAGGCTGGAAACTTACAGGTCCAAATTGGAACCAGGAGCGTGAACCGTTTACCTCTTTACCCAGAAATATTACTGCAAACAGAAGAAGGCATACTCCAAGATATATTGGTGGGGAGAGCACGCTGTATATTTTGGGGTTAAGGACAAAGAGTATCATAACAGCCAACCCTATGGCTGTGAGTATCCATATAAACTGCATGCCGTACCTCTGGCTCATATCAAAGATGGAACTGTGTTCCTCTGAGTATACAGCTGCAAAGATATTTATCCACCCCACAAATATGAGGAAGAGGTAGCATATTATAAGTGGGTAATCTATTTTTCCCATTCTGTAGCTGTTTCCCATATTTATCTTCTCTTTATAGGTACATTCTTAAGGAGGTTGGCCTCTTTCATCCTTTGCTCCAGATCAGGCCTGCTTATTTGGCCGGTGAGGTACTTTTCTATTATAAGTGAGGCTATAGGAGCTGCCCAAGTTCCGCCAAATCCAGCATTCTCTATATATGCAGCAACTGCTATCTTAGGGTTTTCCCTAGGTGCAAAGCATATAAATACTGCATTGTCTTTTCCGTGCGGGTTCTGGGCTGTTCCTGTCTTGCCACATATGTCAAGTCCGGCAACTGCAGCCTGTCTTGCTGTTCCTCCTGCTCCAGCAGGGGCATTTACTGCCTGGTACATTCCCTCAATCACTTTGTGAAAATGAGTGGTATCTACCATTGTGTAGTTTCTCTCCTTAAACCTTGGGTGTATTGTGGTGTCATGTGAGTCCTTTACAAGGTGAGGGATGTAGTAGTAGCCTCTATTTGCAATGGTTGCAGCAAGGTTTGCCAGGTGGAGAGGTGTAGCACCAATCTCTCCTTGTCCAATTGAAAGCGAGATTATTGAGTGGGCTCTCCATCGGTTTTTGCCGTATATCTTATCGTATGTTTTGGCGGTAGGAAGTGTTCCTCCAAGCTCTGCAGGGAAATCACTGCCCAATTTGCGCCCAAATCCAAAGCTCATCACCATCTCTCTCCAATTTTCAAAAGCTTCAGATGTGCTGCTGTATTTCTTGTTCTCTATAATTTCCCTGAATACATGGCAGTAGTATGCGTTGCATGACATCATAATAGATTGGGTAAGATCTGTTGGCGAAGGATGTGCGTGGCATCCTAATTTGCGGTTGCCGTATGTGTATCCCATATTGCAGGAGTATCTGCTTTGTGGTGTTATTACCCCTTCCTGAAGCCCTATAAGACCGTTTACAAGCTTGAATACTGAGCCTGGTGGATATGCAGACATTACAGCTCTGTTGAACATTGGCTTGTAAGGGTCGTTTACTATCTCTGTGTAGTGCTTGCTTATTGTAGCAAGTTGCCCAATATTTATTCCGGGGCTGGATACGAGTGCCAGAATTTCACCTGTTGAAGGTTCAATTGCTACTACGCTGCCCACCTTATTCTGCATCAGCTCCTCACCATATTGCTGGAGGTATCCGTCAATTGTGGATACCAGATCCTTTCCGGCAATAGCATCCTTGTCATGGGCTCCATCCTCAAAACTGGATTGTATCCTATTGTGTACATCTCTCAAGAGAATACTGTAACCTTTCTCTCCCTTAAGTATATCTTCGTATGATTTCTCAAGTCCCGATGCTCCTACATAGTCTCCGCTTTTGTAGCTTGGATTTTTTTTGAGAAAATTCTGGTCAACCTCAGTTACGTATCCAAACAGGTTGGCACCTGCTGCAAACGGATAGTTGCGTGATGTCCTGGAGATTGCACTGAATCCTTCAAATTTGTAGGCTTTCTCAATAAAGATGCTGTATTGGACATCCGATACCTGTTTGAGAAAAGTAAGGGTCTGGTATCCTATTCTTCTGCGGTATTTGCGGTACTCCTTAAATTTCTCTCTTACATAAAGAGTGTCAAGGTTAAATATTGAGCAAAAGTCAAGTGTGTCAAACGGCTTTACCTCAATGGGGGTAACCATAATGTCATAAGTATTCTTGTTCCCTACAAGAATATTCTGGTTACGGTCCAGGATAAGTCCTCTTACAGGGTATCGTGTTACATATTTGTATGCATTGTTCTCTGCGGTGAGCTTGTATTGGTCATTTATTATCTGCAGAGAAAACAGGCGCACAATGAGGATAAGCCCTACCACAAGGAGTCCTGTTATGAGTACTGTCTTTCTCTCCATTTTATCTTAGAATTTTCTCCAGCAATACTATATTGCACAATAGGTTCATAATGCAGTTTACTGCAGTGCAAATGGTTATTTTAAGGATAGAGTATAGCGGGCTAAATGATGCGGCAGAATCAAGCAGCACATATACTGTAAAGAAAACTGCCAGCATAAGGAGGTTTATTGTAATAAGCTTTGGAATCTCTACGGTTCTGGTGCTTAATGGAAGATTTTCTGCATTCTCAAGGTTGCCTTTGGAAAGGGTGAGTTTAAGTATAAGTTCCCTTGAGTAGGCCATCGCAACAAGTGCCGCTGCGTTAAGGCCCATAACGCCGTCTGCAGTTATGTCTATGCACAGTCCAAGCATAAAGGCTATAAGCATATAAATGGCCTTGTTGAGGTTGGCGGGAAGCAGAATGATAAACAGGGGAAATATGGCAATGTACAGTACAGGCCATATATTCACATATTCGCTCAGGAGAATCTGGCAAATTATGATTATGGCACCAAGTGTAAAATATTTCAGCTGTATATTCATCCTATTTCTTGGTGGATTTTATAAGTTTCTCTTTTTCTTCTTTATTGTTGTTCTTTACAACCATCACATATTTAAGCTGCCTGAATTCTTGCAGCAGTTGTACATCAATGCTAAGATGTACTCCATTCACCACTTTGGATCCCTTTACGGTTCCTATAGGAATGTCGGGAGGGTAAAATGAGGAGAATCCGCTTGTGTATACGGTATCCTCCAGGTTTATCTGCAGATGCTGTGGAATTTCTCCCAGGTGTGCCATAGAGGCTTTCCCCGGGTCCCAAGTCAGAGGCCCGAATGCACCGTCATGCCCAATGCGGGCGCTCACCTGTTGGTTTGCGTTTAGGAAAGAGAGTACATACGAGTAGTTTTCGCTTACCCCCCTGGTGATGCCTATTACGCCGTTGGGAGTTATCACACCCATATCAACTTCTACGCCATCCTTGCTCCCTTTGTCAATGATAAGGTAGTTATGACTGGTGTTTACTGTATTTTTTATCACTTTTGCTGTAATGAAAGAGAAAGGATAACCTGTGGTTTCCAGACCAGATTCCTGAGCCAGTTCTTTGTAGGCATAGAGATCCTGCATGAGTCTGGTGTTTTCCTGTGCAAGTCTGCTGTTCTCTTTTCTGAGTGAAGAATATTCCTGCAGTGCAGATTGTTTTTCCCAAAAGAACCCCTGTATCTGACGGATTGTTCCAAGCATTCTGTACTGTTGTACTATACTGTTGTGCCCTATCATATACACACATACAGCCTCAAGAAGGATAAAAAGGAGAAACCTCCCCATCCGCAGGAGTAATGAAGGAGGTATTCTCATATTTTCTATCTCATTAGGAATGGAAGTTTGTCTGCTTTTTTAAGAGCAACACTTGTGCCTCTGGCAACCGCTCTAAGCGGATCCTCGCAAATATGGAAAGGAATGTTGATTTTTTCCTGAAGCCTTTTGTCAAGTCCTTTGATAAGAGCTCCTCCTCCCGACAAAAATATGCCTCTGTCTACAATATCGGAGTACAGCTCAGGTGGAGTCTGCTCAAGCACAGCCATTACAGCAGCTTCAATTTTTGCCAAGGATTTGTCAAGGCAGTGGGCAACCTCCTGAGGGGTAACGGATACCTCAACAGGATGAGCTGTCATAAGATTAGGGCCTTTTACAAGGTATGGCTCAGGGCAGTCATCCAAATCTGTAAGTGCGGAACCTGCATTTATCTTTATCAGCTCAGCAGTAATCTCTCCAATTTTTATGTTATGCTGCTGGCGCATGTACTGTTGTATCTCTGAGGTAAACACATCGCCGGCAACCCTAATGCTCTCCTTGCATACAATGCCTCCCAATGAAATTACTGCAATTTCAGTGGTGCCGCCTCCTATGTCAACAACCATATGACCTGTAGGGGCTTCAACATCAAGACCTATACCAAGGGCTGCAGCCATTGGTTCATAGATGATATATACATCCCTGCCGCCAGCGTGCTCAGCAGAGTCACGTACGGCACGGATTTCAACCTCAGTACTTCCGGAAGGGATGCACACAACCATTTTAAGGCTGGGGGTGAAGAAAGACCGTTTGTTGTTTATCATCTTTACAAAGCCTCTGATCATCTGCTCTGCAGCGTTGAAGTCTGCAATCACACCGTCCTTAAGAGGCCTGATGGTCCTTATGTTTGGGTGGGTCCTCTCATGCATCAGTCTTGCCTTGTGGCCGTATGCAATAGGTTTGCCTGTATTCTGGTCAATGGCAACAATGGAAGGTTCATCCAATACAATATTGTCATTCATATAAATGACAGTATTGGCTGTTCCAAGGTCTATTGCCAGTTCTTGTGTGAGAAAAGAAAATGCCATATCAAAGTATTTATAACAGGTTGCTAAATTACAAAAAATTACCCTATAAATTGGTATATTTGCATGTATTTATCCTTAAAATTACAAATAATGACAGCAGTGGATCCAAGTAAAGTTTATGTTATAATAACAGCAGGAGGCATGGGGACCCGGATGGGCGGGAAGGTTGCAAAGCAATTCCTTGAACTTGAGGGGAAACCGGTACTTTTGAGAACAATAGAGATGTTCAGGGAAAACTTTCCTGGCATTAATATAATTATGACAATTCCGCAGGAGTATAAGGAGTATTGGAGAAACTATTGTTTTGAGAATAATTTGTGGTTCAAGCATACATTGGCAAGTGGCGGAATTACCCGTTTTCACTCTGTGAAAAATGCTCTTGAACATGTTCCCCAAGGGGCGATTGTTGCTGTTCATGATGGTGTGAGACCATTTGTTCCCAAAAAGATGCTTCAGAATCTGTTAAGCTACAACTTTGCTGCCCAGGGATGTGCTGGGGTGATTCCGGTAATGCCTTCAGTAGAGTCAATGAGAGTGCGCACATATGGCAATGACGGCATGCCAAATGGTTCTGCTACCGTAAACAGGGATGAGTATATGTTTGTGCAGACACCACAGGTGTTTGATTCAACAATTCTTAAGGAGTGTTATAAAAAAGCATACTCTCCTACATTTACAGATGACGCATCTGTTGTGGAGAGTAGTGGATATAAAGTTGCTACATGCCAGGGGAGCAGGTTCAACATCAAACTTACCACCCCGGAAGATCTCACTTTGGCAAGAATCTTCCTTTCAATGATGGAGTAGCTTATTTTTTCTTGGGACTGGTCTTTTTGTCGGGAAAACTCTTTACCCATACCTGTCTTTCAATGGCCTGATCCAATGAAACCATGGTCTCTGTCTGCTGCACACCCGGAATGTTCTGGATTGTGTTTATCAGAATTTCCATAAGGTGGTCATGGTTGGTACAGTATATCTTTAGCAGCATTGAGTGCTTTCCTGTAACAAAATGGCACTCAACCACTTCCGGGATCTGCTTAAGGGAGTGGATTACCTCTGGGTATTTATTTGCTTCAGAGAGGCTAAGTTCAACAAATGCACATACATTAAGGCCAAGGGTTTGTGGCTTTACCAGTAGTCTGGAGCCGGTAATTATGCCCAAAGTCTCCATTTTTTTTACTCTCTGGTGTATGGCTGCTCCTGAAACTCCACACTCTCTGGCAATCTCCAAAAATGGCATCCTGGCATTCTTTACAAGGAATGAAAGAATCTTCTGGTCTATTTCGTCAATCTGGTGCCTAAGCATAACTCTGTAATGATTTGTTAGTAATCACTACAAATTTATATAAATTTTTCAGAAAAAGGTATCTCTTACTTTTTCTTTTTAGCTCCCTTGCTTCCCGATGGCTTAGTTTTGGCAATTATTTCAAGGCATGCAGCTGCATCAAGTGTGTGGGCATCAGTCCCTTTTGGTAGCTTGTAGTTTTCACCTCCATGTTTCAGGTATGCACCAAATCTGCCGTTGAGAACCTGTATGTCCTCAGCCTCAAAGTGGGCAATGAACTTCTCAGCCTCCTTTTGGGCGTGCTCCTGGATAAGGTTTATGGCTGTAGGTTCATCTATAGTATGAGGATCATAAAGCTTGCCAAGTGAAACAAATTTGCCGTCATGTCTGATGTAAGGGCCAAAGCGTCCAACTGCGGCAATAATGGTTTTTCCGTTGTATTCGCCTACAGTACGTGGCAACTCAAACAGTTTAAGGGCCTCATCAAGGGTTATTGACTCAATAAGTTGTCCTTTTTGAAGTGAGGCAAACTGTTTGTCGGGATCTTCATTTGAACCTTTCTGTACAAGTGGGCCAAATTTTCCCAATCTTACAATCATTGTTTTACCGCTTGCTGGATCTGTACCGAGAACTCTCTCTGCGTTGGTGTGTGCGCTCTCCTGGAGGGTCAGCTCCACCTGCTTGTGGAATGGGGTATAGAAATCTCCAATAACCTTGTTCCAGATAAGGTCTCCGTCTGCAATCTTGTCAAAATCCTCCTCAACCTGTGCGGTAAAGCCGTAATCGAGGATGTTCTCAAAGTTTTTGCCAAGAAAATCGGTTACAAGTATTCCAATATCCTGTGGGAAGAGCTTTTTCTTCTCTGAACCGGTAATTTCTCTCTTTTTCTGCTCTGTAATCTTGCCGCCTTTAAGGGTAAGTTGTGAGTACTCCCTTTCTGTACCCTCGCGGTTGTCTATAAGTATATATCCCCTCTTCTGGGTAATTGTAGAGATTGTAGGGGCGTATGTAGAGGGGCGGCCTATGCCAAGCTCCTCCAGTTTCTTTACAAGGCTTGCCTCGGAATAGCGGGGAGGTTTCTGGGTAAAGCGCTCTGTAGCTGTAATTTCAATATTCTCCATACCCTCTCCAACAGCCACTGCAGGAAGCTGCTGCAGCTGGTCCTCATGCTCCTCATCATCCCTTCCCTCTATGTATAGTTTCAGGAAGCCGTCAAATACAACAAGTTCGCCTTGTGAGATGAATTTCTCCGCAAAGCTGCTGCTGCCAATTGTTATGTCTGTCTTCTCAAGTATGGCATCTGACATCTGGGATGCTACAGCCCTTTTCCAGATAAGGTCATAAAGCTTCTTCTCCTGAGGGGTTCCCTCTATGGTCTGGTTTGCAGGGAATGTAGGTCTGATGGCCTCGTGTGCCTCCTGGGCACCTTTGGTTTTGGTCTTGTATTGTCTTACCTTTGAGTACTCTGCGCCAAAATTCTCTGTAATTACCTGCTTGATAGTTCCAATTGCAAGTTTTGAGAGGTTGGTGGAGTCTGTTCTCATATAAGTTATGAGACCGTCCTCATAAAGTTTCTGGGCAATCCTCATGGTCTGGGAAACGGAGAAGCCCAATTTGCGGGCAGCCTCCTGCTGAAGGGCAGAAGTTGTGAAAGGAGGTGCAGGTGTTCTTGAAATCTCCTTCTTCTCCACATTTTCAATGGCAAAATTTGCATCCCTGCATTTTTCAAGGAAACCGTTTGCCTGTGCCGCATTGTTGAATTTAGTATTGAGAGAGGCTCCAATCTTAATGTTTTTCTTGGCGTTTGCCGGGTGGAACACACCGTTTACCCTAAAGTATGGGGTAGATTCAAAAGCCATGATTTCTCTCTCCCTCTCAACAATAAGTCTTACAGCAACAGACTGTACCCTGCCTGCAGAGAGTTTTGGAGCAACTTTTTTCCAAAGTATTGGGGAGAGCTCAAAACCTACAAGCCTGTCGAGAACACGGCGGGCCTGCTGTGCCATTACAAGATTGTTGTCTATTGAGCGCGGGTTCTCTACTGCATTAAGGACTGCATCTTTGGTAATCTCCTGGAAAACGATTCTTCTGGTATTTTCCTCCTTAAGACCAAGTGTATGGAACAAGTGCCATGCAATAGCCTCTCCCTCGCGGTCGGGGTCGGATGCAAGCCATACTGTATCTGCCTTCTTAGCAAGCTTTTTAAGCTCGTCCACAACAGCCTTCTTGTCTGATGAAACCTCGTAATTAGGTTCAAATCCACCATCTATGTTTATACCAAGATTTTTCTTCTCAAGATCTCTGATATGTCCAAAACTGGATTTTACAGTAAATCCTTTTCCAAGGAACTTTTCAATCTTTTTTGCCTTTGCAGGCGACTCCACAATAACTAAATTCTCTCCCATTATAAACTTATTTCCATGAATTTGCAAAGTAAGCCATAAAGTAGGTTAAAATGCAAATTTTATTTGTTAAATTTGCCAAATTGTAGTGTTTCGCAACAAAATAAAACTGGATTTTATGGAAATAAAAAATAAGAAAAAAGTTGTCAAATGGGTGTGGGCTTTGGCCCTCGCACCGGTTGCAATGGTTTTGACAGCCCTGTTGCTGGTGGGGCTGCTTGCAGATATACCCTCTTTTGAGGAACTGGAGGATCCAAAGAGCAATCTGGCTACACAAATCCTTGCAGATGACGGAACGGTTATAAGTACATTTCATGTAGAGAACCGTTCATATGTTACTTTTGATGAACTTTCGCAGCCCCTCAAGGATGCAATTGTAGCAACAGAGGATGTCCGATTCTATAACCATAGCGGAATAGATGCACGCAGTCTTGCCAGGGTGGTTGTAAAATCTTTCCTTATGGGAAACAGAACATCAGGCGGTGGAGGAAGTACCCTTTCCCAGCAGCTTGCAAAATCGCTTTTCCCAAGAGATACTGTAAAATCAAAATTCCCGGGAGCAAAATATTTTGTGCTTGGAACAAACAAGTTCAAAGAGTGGATAACAGCTGTTAAACTGGAGAGAAACTATACAAAGCAGGAGATATTGAGCATGTATATGAATGCTGTGTTTTTTGGCAGCAACGCGTACGGCATAAAAGCCGCTGCGCAGACTTTCTTTGGGAAAAATCCTATAGACCTTAACATAGAGGAGAGTGCATTACTTGTGGGAATGGTAAACATGCCAACCCGCTATAATCCTGTAAGAAATCCTGAAAAATCCCTTGTCCGCCGCAATCACGTAATTGGGCAAATGTACAAATACGGATATATCACCAAACAGGAAAGAGATTCTATACGGGAGCTTCCAATAACCCTTTCATATTCCCGACAGGATCACAACTCAGGTCTTGCTCCTCACTTTAGGGATATGATAAAGAGGATGATGAATGCCAAGGAGCCGCAGAGAAAGAACTACAACAATATTGAGGATTACAGGGCAGACTCAACTGCATGGATGGATGATCCTCTGTATGGATGGCTAAACAAGAACCTCAAGCCCGATGGAAGCAAGTATAACTTGGATAAGGATGGCCTTAAAATATATACCCCTATAAATGCCAAGATGCAGAAATATGCAAATGAGGCAGTACAGGAGCATTTGGGAAAAGATTTACAAAGACAGTTCAACAGGGAGTTGCGTTGGAAAAACAACAGGCCTTTTGCAAACGATGTTCCCAAGAATGTGATAGAGTCCATTATGAGGCAAGCCCGCAGATGGAGCGACCGTTACCGCGAGATGAAACGCAACAATGCATCAGATGAGGAAATACTCAAGAGTTTTGATACCCCGGTAAGGATGAGGGTTTTTGCATGGAATGATAAAGGGTATACAGATACAACAATGACCCCTAATGATTCCATAAGGTATTACAAATCGTTCCTCAGAGCGGGTATGATGGCAATTGAGCCCGGATCTGGATATGTGAAGGCGTATGTTGGCAGCGGCAATTACAGATATTTCAAATATGATCAGGTAATGCAGGGTAAGAGACAGGTGGGCTCAACATTTAAGCCGTTCCTGTACACCCTGGCCATGCAGGGAGGTTATACTCCATGTGATCAGGTTGTGAATGTGCCCCAGTCGTTTGTTATAGGAGAAGATATCTGGACTCCAAAAAGTACAGACAAACCTGAGTGGATAGGCAAGACTGTTACCCTTAAATGGGGTCTGACAAAGAGCAGTAACAATATATCTGCGTTTCTGATGAAACAGTTCGGACCTCGCGCACTGGTTGATATGGCTCATACAATGGGTGTAAAATCATGGTTGGACCCAGTAGAGTCTTTGTGCGTAGGTTCTGCGGATGTTCCTGTTTATCAGATGGTATCAGCTTTCAATACATTCCCTGGCAGAGGCGTTTATGCGGAGCCTGTATATGTAACCAGAATTGAGGATAAGATGGGCAATGTTCTTGCGTCATTTACACCGCGCAGGAAAGAGGCTGTAAGTGAAAAGACAGCCTATCTTATGGTAAACCTTATGAAAGGTGTTGTAAACGAGGGTACAGCGGCCAGAATAAGGAGCAAATATGTTAAAGAAGGTGAGGTTGCCGGCAAGACAGGTACCACAAATGACCAGTCTGACGGCTGGTTTATTGGCTATACACCCAAGCTTACAGCAGGTGTATGGGTTGGAGCTGAGGACAGACAGGTGCACTTCTCAAGTCTGGCTTTGGGAGGTGGATCAAATATGGCGTTACCTATCTGGGGTATTTTTATGAAGAAAGTATTGGAGGATGGTAGTCTGGGTGTTACGCAGTATGACCAGTTTGTTGCTCCGCAAGGTTTTAACCTTAATTTGAATTGTACTGGCAGTGATGATGATATTGCACAACAGCAGGCTGCCCAGGATGAGTATTTTGGATTTTAGACATGAAAAATATAGCGTTGATATATGGCGGAAACTCCTCTGAGGCGGAGATTTCTATCCAGAGCGGAAAGAATGTGGCCGGCAATATCTGTCGGGAGAAGTATAATGTGTATGAGATACTTCTAAAGGGGGTGAACTGGAGAGTGCTCAATCCTGATGGGGGGGAGGTTGCCCATGAGTTTGCAATGGCGGCATTGGAGAATTCTCAGGGGATAGGAATAGAGGTTGACAAGACCGATTTTTCTTTTGAGTATGAGGGGGAGAAGGTGAAATTTGACATGGCATTCATAATGATTCATGGTACACCGGGTGAGAACGGGCTGTTGCAGGGATATCTTGAGATGATGGGGGTTCCTTACAATACATGCAGCGCATATGTTTCCGCAATAACTTTTGACAAGCATTCTTGCAAGAGGTTCATAGAACATGCCGGTATAAAAATGGCAAAAGATGTTTTCTTGCGCAGAGGCTGCGGCTACAGCCCACAGGAGATAGTGCAGGAACTTGGTCTGCCGGTGTTTGTAAAACCAACCAATGGCGGCAGCAGTTTTGGCATAACAAAGGTAAAGAGTGAGCAGGAGCTGGTTCCGGCTATAGAATTGGCGTTCAAAGAATATGATTCAGTTATAATAGAGGAGAGTATTGTAGGCCGGGAGCTTACCAACGGCATATATGCCAATGGAAAAGAACTTGTGCGCTTGCCTGTTACAGAGATTGTTACAACAAGGGAGTTTTTTGATTACCAGGCAAAATACCTTGGCGAGAGCCAGGAGATATGCCCGGCTCATATTCCCGATGAGCTTACAGCCAGAATTCAGGATACAACGGAGAAAATCTACCGCTATATGGGTTGCAGTGGTCTGGTGAGAATGGATTATATAGTAAAAGGTGATGACATTTATTTTCTTGAGACCAATACAGTTCCCGGCATGACCCCTATGAGCCTTGTCCCTGCCCAGGTTAGGGCGGCGGGCATATCTATGAGTGAGTTTGTAAATACACTTATAGATAATATCTGATAATATGAATTTACAGGAGTTTATTGGCAGTTCGGTAGAGAGACTTTCGGTGCATTATCCGGCGCAGGAGGCCAAGGCTATTGTTGTGCGTCTGCTCAAGGAAGCTTTGCAGGGATACAAGGGGTATGAGCATCTTGTGGAGCCAGGGAGGGAACTGGATACGTTTAGTGCCATCGGTTCTGTTGATGGTACAGCGGAGAGTTTTCTTGTGCTTTGTGTGGAGCGTCTTGCTGCGGGGGAGCCTTTGCAGTATGTTTTGGGATATGAGTGGTTTTGTGGGTGCAAGTTCAATGTGGCTCCAGGGGTTCTTATTCCCCGTCCGGAGACAGAGGAGCTGGTTCAGCAGGTTGTAAAGTGTGCGGGTGCAAACTGTCAAAACGCAACCGGTCAGGATGCGGTAAGCCAGGTGGCAGTAAGGGTGCTTGATATTTGTGCCGGCAGCGGTTGTATTGCATTGAGTGTGGCGGCGCAGTTGCCTGGGGCAGAGGTTTTCGGGTGTGATATTTCTCCAATTGCGCTTGAGATTTCCAGAGGGCAGAGTATATGCACGCAGGGGGGAGAGCCTGTCCGGGTAAAGTTTTTTGAATGTGATATATTGTCCCCCAATGCACTGGAGGTAATCATTTCTGAGTGTGCGCAAGGGCGTTTTGATATAATTGTGAGCAATCCTCCATATGTTTGTGAGAGTGAGAAGGAGCTCATGCATAAAAATGTTCTTGATCATGAACCGCATCTGGCACTTTTTGTTCCTGATGTTGACCCGTTGAGATTTTACAGAAGAATTGGAGAATTGTCGGGAAGCTTGTTGAAAAAGGGAGGGATGCTGTTTTTTGAGATCAATGAAAGGTATGGAAAGGAGACTGTAAATATGCTTGAGGAGATGGGTTTTGAGGATTGCAAGGTGTTGCTGGACCTTTTTGGAAAGGAACGTATGGTTTTGGCAAAAAAATGACTATATTTACAGAATCGTAAACGATTTTGTAAATAATGAAAGGTTATATTTCTCAGATTATAGGTCCGGTAGTGGACGTATCATTTCAGAGTTTGGAGAAGGGAGAATCTCTTCCGTCAATCAATGAAGCTTTATATGTGGAGAGGGAGAGTGGTGAGAGGCTTATTTTGGAGGTGCAGCAGCACATAGGCCAGAAGACTGTGCGTACTGTAGCTATGGATTCTACAGACGGTTTGCGCAGGCAAATGGAGGTTGTGGCTATGGGTACCCCTATTTCCATGCCGGTGGGAGACCAGATTAAGGGACGCCTTATGAATGTTGTGGGCGGAGAGATTGACGGTATGCGTCCTTTGGAGCAGGGCAAGAGTGAGCCTATCCATAGGGAGCCTCCTAAGTTTGAGGAATTGGCTACCTCGCAGGAGGTGCTATATACCGGAATTAAGGTGATTGACCTTCTTGAGCCGTATGTTAAAGGCGGTAAGATTGGATTGTTTGGAGGTGCCGGTGTAGGCAAGACAGTGCTTATCATGGAGCTTATCAACAATATTGCAAAGGGACACAATGGTTTCTCTGTGTTTGCCGGTGTAGGTGAGCGTACCAGGGAGGGTAATGACCTTTTGCGTGAAATGATTGAGTCCGGGGTTATCCGTTATGGAGAGGAGTTCAAGAAGAGTATGGAAGAGGGTGACTGGGACCTTTCAAAAGTGGATTATGACGAGCTTGCAAAATCTCAGGCAACGCTGGTGTTCGGCCAGATGAATGAGCCGCCTGGAGCAAGACGTTCCGTTGCTCTTTCGGGCCTTACAGTTGCCGAGTCTTTCAGGGATGGAGGAAAAGAGGGGGAAAAGAGAGATCTGCTGTTCTTTATAGATAATATTTTCCGTTTTACACAGGCAGGTTCAGAGGTGTCGGCGCTTTTGGGCCGTATGTCTTCTGCGGTGGGCTACCAGCCTACACTGGCTACTGAGATGGGTCAGATGCAGGAGCGCATTACCTCTACAAAAAAAGGGTCAATTACATCTGTGCAGGCAGTTTACGTTCCGGCGGATGACCTTACAGACCCTGCGCCTGCTACAACATTTACCCACTTGGATGCAACTACAGTTCTTAGCAGAAAGATTGCCGAGTTGGGTATATATCCGGCTGTAGACCCTCTTGAGTCTACATCAAGAATTTTGTCACCTGATATAGTGGGCCAGGAGCATTACAATACTGCATCTAAGGTAAAACAGATACTTCAGCGCAATAAGGAGCTGCAGGATATTATTGCAATTCTTGGTATGGATGAGCTTTCTGATGAAGACAAGCTTGTTGTAAACCGCGCAAGAAGGATACAGCGTTTCTTGTCACAGCCTTTCTCTGTTGCAGAGCAGTTTACCGGTGTACCAGGTGTGATGGTTCCTATTGAGGAGACTATAAGGGGCTTCAACATGATTCTCAGCGGAGAGGTTGATTATCTTCCAGAGCAGGCGTTCCTTAATGTTGGTACAATAGATGAGGCAATAGTTAAAGGTGAGAACCTGTTGAAAAACGCCAAAAACTAATCTCTGATGGAACTTAGGATAATATCGCCAAAAGGTGTTGTCTGCAATGCAACAGTAGACAGGGTGTCGCTTCCAGGTGAGGCTGGCAGATTTACTGTACTTAAGGATCATGCCCCTATAATATCCACATTGGTTGCAGGAGTTGTAGAGTTCAATGAGAATGGAGTTTTGCACACTCTTGCTGTAAAAGGAGGATTTGTAAGGGTAAGCAATAACAATATAGAAATTTCAGTGGAGACAAATGGGGAAATCAATTAGAAATATATTTGCGGCATTGCTGCTTATGGTTGCTCCGTTGTCTGTATATGCACATGAGGGAGAACAGGAGGTTGTGGTAAAGGATATCGTTCTGGAGCACATCTCCGACAGCTATGAGTGGCATATTGGCAAATTTGGAGACAAGCATGTGGCAATTCCGCTTCCGGTCATTGTAAAGGGATCTGAAGGTTGGCGGGTGTTTTCTTCTTCCCATTTGCATCATGGTGCTGAATATGAAGGATTCAGAATAGCTGAGGATGGGGATTATGCCGGAAAAGTTGTTGAGATTATGCCTGACGGCACCCAAGTGAAGCCGTTAGACATATCAATTACAAAGACAGTAGCTGGTCTTCTTATAAACAGTACAATTGTAGTGCTGCTTGTTCTTGGGGCAGCACGCCATTACAGGAGAAAAAGTGTTACTGCTCCTGCTCCAAAAGGTTTGGCAGCAGTTGTAGAGATGCTGGTGGAATCATTGGTGAATGATATCATCAAGCCTTGTGTAGGGCACAATTACAGAAAGTTTGCCCCTTATCTCCTTACAGCATTTACATTCATTTTTGTAAACAACCTTATGGGGCTTATCCCAATTTTCCCGGCAGGAAGTAACGTTACAGGAAATATTGCCGCTACGCTTGTTCTGGCTGTGGCAACATTCCTGGTTACAAACATATTTGGTACAAAACATTATTGGAAGGATATCTTGTGGCCCGAGGTTCCTACATGGCTCAAGGCTCCAATTCCAATAATGCCTGCAATAGAGATAATAGGATTGTTTACCAAGCCGTTCGCCCTTATGATAAGGCTTTTTGCCAACATTATGGCGGGCCACTCGGTGATACTTATCCTTACATGTATTGTTTTTGTAACGGTAAAGCTTGGAGCTGCTGTGAATGCTTCAATGACAGTTGTTTCTGTGTTCCTTGGAATATTCATGAACTGTCTTGAGCTTCTTGTGGCTTTCTTGCAGGCGTATGTATTTACAATGCTCTCTTCTGTATTTATAGGTATGGCCCAGGAGGGCGGGGAGCATGCTGGAGATGAGAAATAATAATATAAACACTTAAAAATAATAACAGGACTTATGGAAACTATTGGTATTTTGGGCGCAACATTTGGCGCAGCATTGGCAGTTATCGGCGCAGCTTTCGGTATTGGTAAAATTGGTAAATCTGCAATGGAGGCAATTGGCAGACAGCCTGAGGTTGCGGACAAAGTGCGTACCTCTATGATTATTGTTGCAGCCCTTATTGAGGGTGTTGCACTGTTTGCTGTGGCAGTTTGTTTTATGGCCCTATAATAAGAGTTTGCTATGGGACTTTTACAACCCGATTCAGGTCTTCTCTTCTGGATGTGCCTTTCCTTTGGGGTGGTATTGTTCCTGTTGTGCAAGTTCGGTTTCCCCATTATTGTAAAGAGCATAGAGGAGAGGAAAGAGTATATAGACACATCTTTGCAGGAAGCGGAGCAGGCACGTAGTGAAACACAGAAACTTAAAAAGGAGAGCAGCCAGATAATTGAGGCTGCACAGGCCCAGAGATGGAAGATTCTTGAGAATGCAAGGGTGGAGCAGGAGCAGCTTTCGGCGCAGCTTAAAGCCAAAGCGGAGCAGGAAGCGGCATCTATAATTGAGAACGCAAAAGCTGAAGGCCAGGCCCAGAAGGAGGAGATTATCCGTCAGGCCCACGCCCATGTGGTTACCCTTTCCGTTGCTGTAGCTCAGAAAATGCTCAGACAGCAGCTGCAGGGTGAGCAGGCTCAGACTGAACTTGCAGAGAGAATCCTTAAAGAAATGAACAGTTAGCAAATCTCCAAGGTATGTACACAGGATTGATAGCAAAACGGTATGCCAAGGCATTATTTGATTTTGCCCTCTCAAAAGGGGAGGACAAGCTGGTGTATGCACAGGTGCTGGAGCTTATAGAGTATTTTTTATCCAATACAGCAGTTAAGGGGCAGATAGCTTCTCCTGTGGTTGCAAGGCAGATAAAGAGGACAATTGTCTTTGCCGGAGTGAAGAGTGGAGTGTGCAGTTCCCTTGAAAAGTTTGTGGATCTTGTCATGCAGCAGGGAAGGGAGGAATTTCTTCTCTTTATGCTGCATTCATATACATCCCTTTATAAGGAGCACTACAAGATTGCTCAGGTAGATCTTACAGTAGCTGCACCTGTGGTAGAGGATGTGGAGAAGAGGATTGCCAAAATGGTGCAGAAAAATATTGGGTGCGGCAGTGTGCAGCTGAGAACCAGAACAGATGAGTCTATCATTGGAGGTTTTGTACTCAGGATTGATGACATGCAGCTGGATGCCAGTGTGGCAACGCAGCTTGGCAAACTGAAGGAGATCCTTTTGGGCAGGTTATAGTGCCCGTTTGTAAACGTAGTAAAATTACTTATTATGCATAAAGAGAATATTAAGCCTTCTGAGATAACAGATATCCTTCTTTCCCAGTTGCAGGGAGAGGATCTTGCGGCCAAGTTTGAGGAGGTAGGTACCGTATTGCAGGTGAGTGACGGCGTTGTGCGCATTTATGGCTTGCATAATGCAGGTGCCGGAGAGCTGCTGGAGTTTGAGAATGGCATGAAGGCTATTGTCATGAACTTGGAGGAGGACAATGTGGGTGCGGTATTGTTGGGCCCTACTGAGAAGATTCAGGAGGGTGATACAGTAAGAAGAACCGGACGCATTGCTTCCATTATGGTAAGTGAGCAGATGCTGGGGAGGGTTATCAACCCTCTTGGCGAGCCTATAGACGGCAAGGGAGAGATTGGCGGAGAGAAGGTGCTTATGCCTTTGGAGCGTAAGGCTCCCGGAGTTATTTACCGTCAGCCCGTAAATGAGCCTTTGCAGACAGGTCTTAAGGTTATTGATGCAATGATTCCTATAGGCAGGGGTCAGCGTGAGCTTATCATTGGTGACAGACAGACCGGTAAGACTGCTATTGCAGTTGATACCATTATAAACCAGAGAAAGAGTTACCTTGAGGGCAAGCCTATTTTCTGTATCTATGTGGCAGTGGGCCAGAAGGCATCTACAGTTGCAGCGTTGGTTGAGACTTTGCGCAAGCATGGTGCCATGGACTACACTGTTGTGGTGGCAGCTACTGCAGCTGAGAGTGCAGCCCTGCAGTATTTTGCTCCATTTGCAGGTGCTGCCATAGGTGAGTATTTCAGGGATACTGGAAGACACGCCCTTGTGGTATATGATGACCTTTCAAAACAGGCGGTTGCCTACAGGGAAATTTCGCTGGTGTTGAGAAGGCCGTCGGGAAGAGAGGCATACCCTGGAGACATTTTCTATTTGCACTCAAGGTTGCTTGAGAGAGCTGCCAAAATTATTGCAAGGGAAGAGGTTGCTGCCAGAATGAATGACCTTCCTGAGTCATTGAAGGGCAAGGTGAAAGGTGGAGGTTCGCTTACCGCATTGCCAATTGTGGAGACCCAGGCAGGTGACGTTTCTGCATATATCCCTACCAACGTAATCTCCATTACCGATGGTCAGATTTTCTTGGATGCCAACCTGTTCAACCAGGGTAACAGACCTGCGGTAGATGTTGGACTTTCCGTTTCCCGAGTGGGTGGAAATGCACAGATTAAGGCAATGAAAAAGGTGGCAGGCACCCTTAAGATAGACCAGGCACAGTTCAGGGAGCTTGAGGCATTTTCAAAATTCAGCAGTGATATGGATGCTGTAACTGCCCGTATTTTGGATAAGGGTAGAAAGAATACCCGTCTGTTGGTGCAGCCGCAGTTCACTCCTATGCCTGTGGAGAAGCAGATTGCTGTGCTGTACTGCGGAACTCATGCCCTTATGAGCGGTATTGATCTTGAGCAGGTTAAGGAGTTTGAGGGCAGATTCCTCAAAATGGCTG
>JAZTYE010000110.1:0-6784 GCA_045636765.1 Candidatus Egerieisoma sp. | reverse complement strand
CTCTCCTTCCTTTTTGCCTCGTCCCAGATGGCATCCATCTCCTCAAGGGTCATCTCCCTGAGGTTTCTTCCCTGACGGATTGTCTTCTCCTCAAGGTATGTGAATCTGCTGCGGAACTTCTTGCAGGTAGCCTCAAGTGCGCTGTCGGGATTAAGGTCATAAAGCCTTGCTGCATTTATTACGGAGAACATGAGATCACCCAGCTCCTTCTCTGCCAAATCCCTGTATTTCTCCTCTCCCAAAGTCTCTTTTGCTCCCGACAATTTTCCAAGTTCCACCTCCAGCTCTGCAACCTCTTCCTTAACCTTGTCCCACACATCCTCCTTCTTGTTCCAGTCAAAGCCAACCGCACGGGCCTTGTCCTGCATCCTGTAAGCCTTGATTACAGCAGGAAGACTCTCCGGAACACCGCTGAGGATCCTCTTGTTGCCATCCTTCTCCTTGGTCTTGAGCTGCTCCCAGTTCTGGAGAACCTGCTCAGCATCCTTAACCTTCTCTGTAGAGAACACATGAGGGTGACGGTAGATGAGCTTGTCGCACATCTTGTTCATAACCTCCACAATATCAAACTCTCCACGCTCTTTTGCAATTATTGAATAGAAAACTATGTGCATCATTATGTCACCCAGTTCCTTGCAGACATTAGGCATATCACCATCCAAAATGGCATCACTCAACTCATATGTCTCCTCTATTGTAAGGGGTCTTATGCTCTCAATGGTCTGTTTTGCATCCCATGGGCATTTTGCCCTCAACTCATCCATTACATCAAGCACTCTTACAAATGCCTCTATCTCTTTTGTACGGTCTTTCTTCATTATATGTAATATTTTATTTGTCAAGCAATGTGGAACGCTCCACAATGCACAAAGATAACAAAATTAACGGCAAGCATAAGTGCTCATATTGGGTAAAAGTTACTATCTTTGTGTAATTTTAGAAACTACTAACTAAACAAATAACTTATAATGCACGCAAACATTAAATTTATCAGCGCTGATGAGGCTGTAAAATATGTTCAGTCAGGTGACCATATCCATTTCAGCAGCGTTGCAAGTGCTCCAAAAGTACTTATTGATGCACTTTGCCGCAGAGGCGACAACGGTGAGCTTAAGGATGTTAGAATCCACCACCTTCACACAGAGGGCGAGGCTCCTTACACAGATGCAAAATATGAGGGAATCTTCTTCCACCAGGCATTCTTTGTAGGTGGCAACGTTAGAAAGAGCGTTCAGGCAGGATACTCAGACTATATTCCAATCTTCTTGAGCGAGACCCAGAAACTTTACCGCAGCGGCGCACTTCCTTGTGATGTTGCAATGATCCAGGTTTCAACTCCCGACAAACACGGATATGTTTCACTTGGTACTTCAGTAGATGCAACCCTTGCTGCAATTGAGTGTGCAAGAGTGGTAATTGCTGTTGTAAACAAAAACGTTCCACGTTCGTTCGGTGATGCAATGATCCCAATGAGCATGATTGACCACTTTGTAGAGCATGACTCAATCCTTGAGCCTGCACACTTCTCAGCTCCATCTGAGATTGAGACTGCAATCGGTATCCATTGTGCAAACCTTATTGAGGACGGTGCTACCCTTCAGATGGGTATCGGTGCAATTCCTAACGCAGTACTTGCACAGCTTGGCAACCACAAGAACTTGGGTATCCACACTGAGATGTTTGCAGACGGTGTACTTCCTCTTGTAGAGAAAGGTATCATCAACGGTGCAAACAAAGCAATTGACAAAGGCAAGATGGTATCTACATTCCTAATGGGTTCACAGACCTGCTATGACTTCATTGACGACAACCCAATGGTTGCAATGATGGATGTAGGATACACCAACAACCCGTTTGTAATTGCAAAGAACCCTAAAGTAACTGCTATCAACTCTGCATTGCAGGTAGATCTTACCGGTCAGGTTTGTGCAGACTCACTTGGTACAAAACACTACTCAGGTGTAGGCGGACAGATTGACTTCATCTACGGTGCTTCTATGTCTGAGGGCGGTAAAGCTATCATTGCAATGCCAGCTGTAACCAACAAGGGTGTGAGCAAGATTGCCCCTATCCTTACACCTGGTGCAGGTGTTGTAACAACAAGACAGCACATCCACTGGTTTGTAACTGAGTACGGTGCAGTAAACCTATACGGTAAATCACTACAGGAGAGAGCTAAACTTATGATAAGCATTGCTCATCCAGATGCAAGAGAGGAATTGGATAAAGCTGCATTTGAGCGCTTTGGTTCTCACTTCCACTTTATAGCAAAATAATTTACCAAAAGTAACAATAAAAAAAAGGTGACCGCAAGATCACCTTTTTTTTACTTATCCATTAATTCCTATTCCTTCTTAGGTTCAATGTACAACCAGAATATCAACGGCTGATAAGGTCCAATCTCTCCAGATCCTGACGCACTGTAACCATACTCTGAATAAAACATTGTAAACGCCTCATCACCATAACTCATCTTTTGAAGAGCCATACAGAAACCCTTAACCAAAGAACTTTCATCAACCATAGTTGACAACTCTTCACTGAACTGCACTGAAAGCGGCTCATATGCATTATCTGCATTGTAAATGCCATATTTCTTGGCGGTATCTGCTATATTGGTATCAAATACCCATCCATCCAATAATCTGCCCACATATCTTACATCAACCATCTTGCCATCAACAGAATCAGCCCCGGCATTATGCAGAGTCTTGAAATAAAAATGCTGGCTTGTTGTATCCAAACCTGGATAATGAGTGTTTGCATAGGCCTTCATTGTATCATCCTGCCACTTCATAATATCTTTTATCACCTCTTTAAGCTCCATTTCATAAACGGCACTTACAGACTGGCCCCAAGTATTCTTGTCAATGGTATATGAAAGCCAAGGGGGCAAAATGAATTTTATCTTTCCACCTTCTCTAAGTCCTGTAACAGCATCCTCAATTCCTTTATAAGTCTTCTCAACTCCTATTTCAAACAAATCCGGACCATAATGATTGGACTTTGAATACCATCCCAACTTCTCAGCCAGTTTTTCATCTGTTGTCTTTACACAGTCTCCCGACAAATAATACGATGTATTCTCGAAATATGCACCCTCGTTAAGGTCTAGAGTATCACCAGTACCCTGAACATAGTCTATAATTACAAGACCATTATCCATAACCTGCGCATTAGGATAGTACAATTCTACATAAGAGTCAAGAATTCTCTGCTGTACAGATCTGTCAGACTCATCAACCTCCTTTGCACATGACACTGTAACCATTGCAAAAAGGAGCAAAAAAGCTAATTTATTTATATATTTTACCATAAGGCTGCAAATATACTAATTTTTACTGATGCTCTCCACCCACACATCAAAAATTAAGGGAGACATTTTTGGAACATTATATACCGGCTGGTTTCCATACCCATATTTTGCAGAAAAAACAATCTGGCATATCTCTCCAGCCTTTGCGCCTGCCAATCCTCTCTCCAGGCCACTTATAAGGGTACCGCTTCCCAAAACAGCGCTTTCCATATCACCATTCAAGGGAAAATTCTGCTTCTTGGCAACATCCGGATTGTTAGTTACAAAAAGAGAACCCTTACCATTATAAAAAATATATCCCGCATAGTAGAAATTGACCTTATCTCCAACTTGCAGGGAATCTGTACCTTTTCCCTCCGTAAAAACCACCCTGTTGGAACCGCCGTTTCTGGTAACCCTCACATCCTTCAAAGAGGATATATACCTGTCAATAGACTCTTCCTGGTTGACAAGCATCAGATTTCTGTCCTCTTTAACACAAGAAACAAACAGCAATACACAACATAGAATATAAATAATCCTTTTCATTGCACTCAATTATAACAAAAGATATGCCTATTTTTCTTTTTCAATAAATTCAGCCAGAGATTTTTCAAAATAACCGGCAACCTCATCAATTGGAATAAAGAGCCGGCCACCTGCTGCCCTCTCATGGCCTCCGCCATTGAAATACCCCCTGCTCAATCTGTTTACGGAAAAATCATCCTTTGATCTTAGGGAAACCCTTATAAACTCATCTCCTTCTGTAAACAAAGCGGACACAATTACACCTTTTATATTAAGGGCAAGATTAACGAACCCTTCCGAGTCTCCATCCTGAAAGTTGAACCTCTCTTTTATCTCTTTTGTAAGAACCATAACTGCAGCATTGTACTGCGGCAATATCTTCATGTTCTGGCTGAGCATATAGCCCATGAGCCTCATCCTCTCCTCTGAATAGCCTCCAAAAACCATTTTTTGCACCCACTCCTTCTCTACTCCTGTCTCCATAAGTTCACTTGCCATCTTAAAAGTGGAAGGAAGAACCGAGTTTGCAAAATTATTGGTATCTGTCATCATACCTGTATACAATGCAATGGCAGAAGATAGAGGAAACGCCTCTTCTGCAAGCATGGATTTTATAATCCAGTAAGTCACCTCACATGTAGAAGAAAGCTCAGGATAAGAATATATAAGATTAAAAATGGTATCAGGTTGAGGATGATGGTCAATAAGGACTTTTATTGCTCCCGACAAAGCTATCACACTGCCCAATGCATCAATCCTTCCAAGGGAATTGAAATCCATACATATAATAAGATCTGCCTGATCAATTTTTTCCTGCACCTGCCCAGGAACAACTGAATATGCCAAAACTTCGCTCTGGGGATCCAGGAAGCTTAAAAATTCAGGATATGGGTTAGGTACAACTGCTGTCACATCCTTGTCAAGAGTCTGGAGATATCCCTTCATTCCCATTAGGGAACCTATGGCATCACCGTCGGGATTAACATGACCTACCAGAATTACTTTACTGCTTTTTTGCAGCAACTGCTCCAACTGCCCTATATTATCAATGTTTTTCACTTTATTTACAATTTAGTTGGTGCAAAATTAAAAATATATTGCAAGGGAAGAATATATTTTTTACTTTTGTGCGATAATAGATATTTGTATAATCAAAAATACACACAATAATAACAATGAAAAAGATTTTTACATTCATCATTCTTCCATTGGCTATCGTAGGTCTAGTTTACGCTATCTATAACAGCGTACAGGAGCCAGTGCAGTTTCAGAAAGACACTAAAGCTAGAGAGAGCATAGCTATCCAGCGTCTAAAAGACATCCGTACTCTACAGGATGCTTTCAAAGGCAAACACGGTCACTTTACAGCAAGCATTGATTCATTGGTAGATTTCTATAACAATGGTCAGATTACCATCACCAGAATGATTGGTTCTATGGATGACTCTGCTGCAGTTGCAAACACTGAGGCTTTGAAGAAAAAGAACAGAAAAATTACTAACAAGGAGCTATTGCCATACTATGAGAAAGGTATGAACCTTGTATTGTCAATTGATATATCTATTCCTGTAAAAGATACATTGCTTAAGAGAGCTGATTTCAAAGTTGAGGATTTGAAAACTATTCCTTTCTCTGGCAAACCTATTATTATGGATGCTGTTATCAAACAGGTTTCTGGTGTAGATGTTCCTTTGTTTGAGGCTTGTATGCCATACGATGACTACTTGGTAGGTCTTGAGCGCCAGTATATCATCAACCTAAAATGTGAGGCTGAGGATACAGGCAAATACCCTGGTTTGAAAGTTGGTAGCGTTGACGCTCCTAACAACAATGCAGGTAACTGGGAGTAATCTTTTACCACAATATAGAAAACCAGCCTTTTGGGCTGGTTTTTTTTGTATCTTTGAGCCGTTATGAAGCAATATATACTTTCAGACTTGTTCACCCTTATACCAGAGGAACTTTACACCCCACAGCTGGGTAAAGAGGCCTTATGCAACCAGTTTAACCTTAAACAAGAGGAATACAGTTTTAGGGAGTGCAAGCTTGCGGAAATAAAAGCAGTAATGGCATATGCGATACATACACAACAAAAACTGTCAGAAGGTAATATATATCCATTTGCAGTAAAACTGATAGAAGAATGCAATACCCTAAGCCAGTACAATAAGGTGGTATTTCATTTCAGCAACGCCCAAAAGCTGTCACATACCATTATAGCAACAGGTGGGGAACTTAAAATTGCAAATTCATTTAAAGCAGACAGTTTTGAAAGTGCGCTATACTTCCTGTTCCTGTCAATCCAGCAACTTCAGATGAATCCAAGACAATGTATTGTAAGGGTATGTTCGCCATTAACTGGCAAGCAGGAAGAGACTATTGCAAGATTCTTCAGTGGAGTAGAAAAAAATAATTTGGACAATCATTTACAACTATGAGAATTATTGGAGGTGACCTAAAAGGCAAAAACATTCTTCCACCGGCAAACTACGGAGCAAGACCAACCACAGACTTTGCCAAAGAGGGACTGTTCAACATACTTATAAATGAATTTGATATAGAAGATCTATCTGTTCTAGACCTTTTCTCAGGCACAGGCAGCATA
Organism: Candidatus Egerieisoma sp.; assembly: GCA_045636765.1. Taxonomy (GTDB): domain Bacteria; phylum Bacteroidota; class Bacteroidia; order Bacteroidales; family UBA932; genus Egerieousia. The sequence continues at coordinate 356 of JAZTYE010000110.1, read as the reverse complement.
AGCCTTGAGTTTGCCTCACGAGGATGTAAGGACATTGTAAGTATTGAGATGAACCCTATGCATGCAAAATTCATCAAACAGGTTGCAACAGCATATAAGGTAAAAGGGATGCAGGTTGTAAGACACAATGTTTTTGATTTCCTTGAAATATGTACAAAAAAATTCGATGTAATTTTTGCAGATCCTCCATACAACATAGAGGGACTTGATACTATTCCCGACAAAATATTTGAAAAAGAACTTGTTTTACCTGACGGATACCTTATTCTTGAGCATCCTGGAACATATAATTTTGAGAGCCACCAGTTCTTTGTAAAAGAAAAAAAATACGGAAATGTGCATTTTTCTTTCTTTAG
>JAZTYE010000109.1:0-3088 GCA_045636765.1 Candidatus Egerieisoma sp. | reverse complement strand
CTTTACAGCTTCTCCTCTCAGCCTTTCAAGTGCACTAACAGCAGAGTTGCACGCAGCAATCTCCTCAAACTGCTCTTTTGAGTAGGTATCAATTGCACGTTTCTGCCTTGTAATATCTACAACACCTATTTCCTGGAGATTTTTCAGAAAATCTTCCACCTCCTTGTGGAATACCACAAATGAGTATTTAGTCATTTTCTTAATCATTGTTCTCCTCCTCCTCTTCAATTAAGTGTCGGGTTTTTACTATCTTCTGAGATGCTTTGGACAAGTTCTCCTCGTCCTCCATGTATCTCTTTATTTTTCTTATTGCCTCCTGATAGCCCGGAATCTGAACTTTTTCATAAAGGTTTACCTTTTGGGTAGTCTTCTTTCTGGTGAAATCAAGGATCCGCATCTTTTCTCTGTAGACTTCAGATTCTATTCCTATCTGTGCAAGCTGCTGGAGAATCTCCACGCCGTCTGAGTACCATAGAGGTTTTCTGAATATGTCAAATTCATTTACCTCATATATTACATCTACAAGTGCAGGAGTCTTTACACCAGCTATTTTTTCAGTCTTTAGGATAACATCCTTAACTGAAATAAGACCAGGTGTAAATTCATTCCATAGTGCAGCAAGATATTCGTAGGCTTTCAATGAGGCATCAAGTTTTTCCATAAGCTCATCACTTGTGGCTTTTGCACGCTTTACCTCAAGACGAAGTGCACTCTCCTTGTTCTTTAGGGTAGGGAGGGCGTTCTTCCTTATCTTGAGCTGCTTGTTGAGCTCGTTGAGTGATGTCTTGTTATATTGGAATTTGATTGCCATAATTAGTTACCTTTCCAGTATTTGTCAACAAGGTTCTGTTTGATACCAAGCTCCTCGGGTTTGAAGTATTTGCCAAACAAATCCCAAGCGGTATCAAGCATCTGGTCTATCTTAATGTTTACGTCAATAGCCAACAGTTTGTTAGAGTAATCTTTTGCGTAATCAAGGCAACGCAAGTCATAGTCACTCAAGTCAAATCCGTTCTCAAGTTTTGTTTTTGCGTTTGCCGCATCTGCATATAGTCGGACTCCGGTGTTCATTACCTGGCCGTGGTCCTCACGTGTCTGTTTTCCAATTACAAGCTGTTTAAGACGTGACAAAGAGCGGAATGGGTCAATAATAACTTTTCCTGTATCAGTATCTGTTCTCAGGAACAGCTGTCCCTCTGTAATATATCCAGTATTATCCGGAATTGCGTGGGTAATGTCACCGTCGTTAAGTGTTGTTACTGCAATGATGGTAATTGAACCTCCATCGGGAAGCTGAACTGCCTTCTCGTAGATCTTTGCAAGGTCTGAGTATAGTGAGCCCGGCATAGAGTCTTTAGAAGGAATCTGGTCCATACGGTTACTTACAATTGAAAGGGCATCTGCATAAAGGGTCATGTCTGTAAGAAGGACAAGTACTTTCTCATTCTTGTCCACTGCAAAATACTCTGCCGCTGTAAGTGCCATATCAGGGATAAGCAGACGCTCAACAGGAGGCTGCTCAGTTGTGTTTACAAAGCTGATGATCTTGTTCAGGGCACCTGCATTCTCAAACATCTGTTTGAAATAAAGGTAGTCATCATTTGACAGACCCATACCTCCAAGGATAATCTTGTCTACATCTGCTCTTAATGCCACATTTGCCATTACCTGATTGTAAGGCTGGTCTGCGTTGGCAAAGAATGGTATTTTCTGACCTGATACGAGTGTATTGTTAAGGTCAATACCTGCTATTCCGGTAGGGATAAGCTGTGAAGGTTGTTTTCTTCTGTAAGGGTTTACAGACGGACCTCCAATGAATCTCTTCTCACCGTCTACAGCAGGACCATTATCAATTGGCTCACCGTATGCATTGAAGAATCTTCCTGCAAGCTCTTCACTTACGTGCAATGATGGAGCTTCACCAAAGAAAATAACCTCTGCATTGGTAGGGATTCCCTCTGTTCCAGAAAATACCTGCAATGTTACAAGTTCTCCTTTGATTTTTACAACCTGAGCCAATCTTCCGTCCACGGTAGCAAGCTCATCATTTGATACCCCCTGTGCTTTAAGGGCTACTGTAGCTTTTGTTATGGCCTCAAGCTGGGTATATATTCTTTGAAATGCTTTAGTTGTCATGGTTGATCATTTTATTGAGTTGCTCAAGGTATTTGTTGAAGTCGTCGCTCTTGAACTGTGCATAGTTCATCTGGCGCATGATATTGATTACACTCTTGTAGTGTGCGCTGCAATCTTCAAATGAGTCAAAATCCATAGGTGCATCACAAACCTCAAGAACTTTATTGAGCATGAACTCCTGTCTGTCCATAGGGGTTGAGCAGTCTATGCTGTCAAATGCATCCTGCTGGAGTATAATGAAGTCTATCAGCTCACTTTTCCAATAACGGTTATGGTACTCCATAGGTACGCCGTCATCTCCAAGGATATTGATCTGCTCGTATGCCTCTTTACCTCTTAGGATAAAATTCTTTGCCTTATTTACTTTCTCTACCCACTGAGGGTCAACTTTTGAGTTAAGGTACTCTGCAATCTCAGGGTATTCCAAATATTTGGAGTATGAATCAATTGGGTCAACTGCAGGATATCTCTTGCGGTCAGCACGAGTCTGGTTAAGAGCGTAGAAACATCTTGCCGCTTTCTTGGTTGATTCAGTTACAGGTTCTTTAAGGTTACCTCCGGCAGGGGATACGGTTCCAATAAAAGTTACAGAACCTGTCTGGCCATTGTTAAGTTTTACAATACCAGCCCTTGCATAGAAGTTTGAAATGATAGCAGGAAGGTCAACAGGGAATGCATCTGCTCCAGGTAGCTCCTCCATACGGTTAGACATCTCCCTAAGTGCCTGAGCCCAACGGGAAGTTGAGTCTGCAAGCAAAAGAACTTTCAATCCCATTGCGCGGTAATACTCACCAATTGTCATTGCTGTATATACAGACGCCTCTCGGGCAGCAACAGGCATATTTGAAGTATTACAGATAATGGTTGTACGCTCACTCAACTTGCGGCCAGTACGCGCATCTATCAGTTCAGGGAACTCTGCAAATATCTCTACAACCTCGTTTGCACGCTC
>JAZTYE010000108.1:0-8019 GCA_045636765.1 Candidatus Egerieisoma sp. | reverse complement strand
GTGTTTGTAGTTGAAAGTGAAAGGTAAATGATTCTCTCAATTGCAACTGCAAGACCTAGGATAAGACATAGAAGGATAGCAGCCATAAAGCCTACACCACCGTCGATGAATTTAGCTTTGATCTGCTGGTAAACTGGTGCCTCTGAAGCAGCACCTGCTAGAAGCTCCTGAGCTGCTGCATCGTTAGTCTGAGCAACTACATCATTAGCAGCTAGAGCAACGAAGCCGATAACTGCCAAAAACATGAAAAATTTTTTCATAATTTTTTTTAAAATTTTTAATTAAACAATGTATTTAAATAGTTATAGTTTTGTGTTTCCACTATAAATTTCCGCGCAATTTAGACAATTTTTTTCAAACTCCTGCAATTAAATTATACTTAAATTGTTATTTCCCCTCTCAAATTACTGTTTAACAGCATTTTAACAGTTAGCAAATCATCACTCTGTCCAAGTGCATAAAACATTTTTGTTAAAGCCGCCTCCACAGTACTGTCATACCCGCTTATCACACCTTCATTCTTGAGTGTAATACCTGTTGCATAAGCATCCATATCAACCTTGCCTGCCAGGCATTGGGTTACATTCAGTACTATAAGCCCTTTACGGACTGCATTCTTTATCCTGGTTACAAACCACTCTGCAGTTGGAGCATTTCCAGATCCGAATGTTTCAAGAACAACCCCCCTCAGTCCCTCCATTTCAAGGATTGCATCCATTACTTGTGGTGTTATACCTGGGAATACTTTCAGCACTGCCACTCTGGTATCAAGTTTTTGGGAGACCTGCAGGGGTGCTGGAAAACTGTCGGGATACCTAATGAATGGCGGGTTGTATTTTATATGTATTCCAACATCTGCAAGTACCGGATAATTTGCAGAACGGAAAGCCCTAAAGTTTTCTGCATTATATTTGGTTGTCCTGTTTCCCCTATACAAATGTGCATCAAAATAGATGCTTACCTCTGGAACCATAGGATTGCCATGTTCATCTGTTGCAGAAGCAATCTCTATAGATGAGATAAGGTTCTCCTTTCCGTCTGTGCGGAGCATGCCTATAGGGAGCTGGCTTCCAGTTAACACCACCGGTTTGGCAAGGTTTTCAAACATGAAACTCAATGCAGATGCTGTATATGACATGGTGTCTGTTCCATGCAGCACCACAAAACCGTCATATTTGCTGTAGTTCTCCTTTATCATAGTGGCAAGCCTTACCCAGAACTCAGGCTGCATGTCCGAGGAGTCTATCAAAGGATCAAACGAATAGGTATCAATCTCGCACCCGAACTTTTTAAGTTCCGGCACCTCCTCAAGAATCTGATTGAAGTTGAACGGTTTCAGGGCCAGCGTAACCGGATCCTGTTTCATTCCAATTGTACCGCCTGTATAAAGCAGCAATATCCTTTTCTGCATAGTATTTATGTTATAGTCCAAACATTCTTTTTGCATTTGCAGTGGTAACCTCTGCAACCTCCTCTATAGTACAACCTTTTATCTGCGCTATTTTCTCAGCAATATATACAAGGTTGCCACTGTCATTCCTCTTGCCTCTATGCGGTACAGGGGTAAGATACGGACAGTCTGTTTCTAGCAAAATGTACTCCAGAGGTATCTTCTCCACTGTTTTGGCCACCCCTGCATTTTTATATGTTACCACTCCACCTATTCCCACCATAAACTTGCCATATCTGAGTATTCTCTCCCAAGTCTCTACACTTCCGCTAAAAGCATGGAACACTCCCCTTGGAATCTCCTCTCCCAACGAATCCAAAACTTGAAATGTCTCCTCTGTAGCCTCCCTTACATGAATAATTACCGGCAAATCCATCTTGTAGGCAAGTTTAAGCTGTTCCCTAAAGACCTCTTTCTGCTGTTCCATGAACTCACGGCTCCAATATCCGTCCAGTCCAATCTCCCCAATTGCAATAAAATTGCCTCCGCTTACTTTCTCCAGCACAAAATCAAGCTCCTCCTTCCAATTTGCCCCCACAGATGTAGGGTGAAGCCCCATTGCCTGAGAAACAAAATCCCCACACTTTAAGGCAGCATTGCACTGTCTTTGGAAAGTGGTAGAATCTATTGCAGGAAAAATGCACTTTATCACACCATCTCTCTTTATCTTCCCGACAACCTCCTCAAAATCCCCGTCAAAAGCCTCATCATACAAATGGGCATGCGTATCTATAAACTCAATCATTTTCTTAATTTATATTCCATATTCCCTGTTACGGCCACCCTCCCCTCCAGCTCCAATTGCAGGAGGAGCATTGAGACATCCCCCCAATCCATCCCGCAAGCTGCCGAAACAGCCTCAATACCCATAGGTTTCCCGGACCTTAAAGATAGCAATATTTTCTCTTTGCCCTCCATGTCAAATGAAAATAATTGGGGCTGAAGTCCAACTTCCGGAGCAATCACATCATTCCATCCCAATGCAGAAGGGAGAGTGGATGCCGAGCTGTATATTGAGGCTACATTTTTTGATATCAGATAATTGCAGCCAAATGAATTGGGATCGGTAATCCTCCCGGGGACAGCAAAAACCTCCCTATTGTAATTGTTTGCAAACTCAGCCGTAATCATGGAGCCCCCCTTTACACGGCTCTCCACCACAACAACAGCCTGGGTCATTGCCGCAATTATCCTGTTCCTCTTTATAAAATTGATCCTGTGGGGAGGTGTCCCTCGTGGGAACTCTGTGAGTATCCCCCCTCCTGAGAGCATCTGTACAGCTAAGTTTCTATGTCGGGAAGGGTATATCGTATCTATCCCGTTGGGGAGTACTGCAACTGTTGCCAAACCATGTTCCAGAGCAGATTTGTGGGATTCTATGTCTATTCCATACGCAAGTCCGCTTACCACAAGGGGGGAAAACGGTGCAATATGCTCAATAAGCCTGCCACAGCACTCCTTGCCATAAGCAGATGCAAGACGGGTACCTACTACAGAGATGCTCCTGGGATTATCCAATCTTGCAGACCCTTTATAGTATAGCATAAGCGGGGCATCATCACACTCCTGCAATAAAGGGGGATATCCGGCATCTGAATAGAACAGGAGCTTTACATCCTTTTGGGCGCACCACTCAATTTCTGTCTCCGCCCATTTTATGTTTCCGGAAGAGAATGCCTCCTTAAGGAGTTCATCTGCAACCGGTGTCTGTGCATCCGTACACCCATATATCTTTAATGCTGAACCATACCTGTCCAACAACCTGCACCCCAAATGGGGTTTGTACATAAAAGCCTTGGCCATTGCACACCTCAAAACAATCTCATCAGCCATTTTTGACCATAAAGATATATAGGCTCAAAAATCTCTTTTTCCCAAAAAAGAAAAATCTTTGCCACAACAGGTTTTTTTTCCTTTTCTAAAAAAAGAAATGGCTGAAAAAGAAATTTCCAGCCACTCCAATTGAATTTTATCCTCTTTATTATCAGATGATAAGCATAGCATCACCATAGGTTCCAAACTGGTATCCCTCTTTAAGTGCCACCTTATATGCGTTCATCACATTGTCAAAACCGCCAAATGCCGCCACTGACATAAGCATAGTGGAAAGAGGCATATGGAAATTGGTTACAAGGGCATCAGCCACAGAGAACTGGTAAGGAGGGAAAATGAATTTGTTTGTCCATCCCTCATAAGGTTTAACCTCACCTTTGGTTGTAACAGGAGTCTCCAAAGCTCGGATTACTGTAATGCCCACCGCAAACAGTTTATGGCCGGAAGCTTTGGTGTCATTGATCATATTTGCTGTATCCTCAGAAATGAACATCTGCTCAGCATCCATCTTATGCTTGGACAAATCCTCAACATCAACTTTTCTGAAGTGGCCCAATCCCATGTGAAGTGTAAGGAAAGCACTGTTTACATCCTTGATCTCCATTCTCTTGAACAGCTCCCTGCTGAAATGAAGACCGGCAGCAGGAGTTGCCACAGCACCCTCATTCTTTGCAAAGATTGTGTGGAATCTCTCGTTGTCAATCTCCTCAGGTTTGGTCCTCACCCATTTTGGAATAGGAAGCTCACCTACAGCAAACAATGCATCCCTGAACTCCTCATAACTTCCGTCATAAAGGAACCTTAGGGTTCTGCCCCTTGATGTAGTATTGTCAATCACCTCTGCAACAAGAGAATCATCCTCGCCAAAATAAAGTTTGTTGCCAATTCTTATTTTTCTTGCAGGATCAACGAGGACATCCCAAAGACGCTGCTCCCTGTTAAGCTCCCTTAAAAGGAATACCTCAATCTCAGCACCTGTCTTCTCCTTGTTACCGTTAAGTCTCGCCTTGAACACCTTTGTATCATTGAACACAAAAGTATCCCCTGCATTCATATAATTCACAATATCCTTAAAATATTTATGCTCTATCTCTCCGGTATCCTTATGCAATACCATCATCCTTGATTCATCCCTGAATTTTGCAGGATATTTGGCAATCTGCTCAACTGTAAGGGGAAAATTGAATTGCGATAATTTCATGATATCTATTTTTTAATTTTTTATTTTTTCATAATAGTTTCCAAATCCTCCATCACCAGCGCCTTCTCCACAGCAAAGCCACCGGACATTGTCCTTTGTAATCCCGACAAATATCCGCCACTGCCAAGTGCCACTCCAACATCCCTTGCAAGCGACCTGATATAGGTACCCTTGCTGCAACTTACCCTAAGGACAAGACGGGGTAGGGAGAACTCAACAATCTCCAGGTCATAAATGATAATTCTCGATGGTTTCATCACCACTTCCTCACCGGCCCGTGCCATCTCATAGGCTCTGGTACCATCAATAAGCTTTGCAGAAAACACAGGAGGTACCTGGTCCTGCTCACCAATGAATTTTGGAAGCATCTCCTCTACCATCTCCCTTGTTATATGCTCATACGGATAGGTACAGTCAATCTCTTTCTCCATATCAAAACATGGAGTTGTCGCACCCAACTCTATCTGGGCAATATACTCTTTCTTTTGGGCCTGAAGCGCTTCTGCCTGTTTGGTAGCCTTGCCCAGACACACCAGAAGGACACCTGTTGCAAGGGGGTCCAAAGTTCCTGCGTGCCCGACTTTCAGATTCTTTTTATGAAAATGTTTCTGGGCAATGAACTTCACCTTTCTTACAACATCTGCAGATGTCCATCTGTATGGTTTGTCAAATGGGAGAACAATTCCCCCCGGATAATCATCTATGTTGTTGCCGAGAGAAAGAAGATTATCCTTATCAACTGTCAAAAACTCGCTCATCAATTATTTGCAGGCAATCTTCTCAACTCTTCTTTGGTGTCTTCCACCCTCAAACTCAGCGGCAAAATAAGCTTTTACTATCTCTTTTGCCAAATCCTCTGAGATAAAGCGTGCAGGAAGAGAAAGAATGTTTGCATCATTATGCTGTCTTGCCAAAGAAGCCAACTCAGGATTCCAGCAGATGGCAGCCCTCACACCCTGATGCTTGTTCAAAGACATGCTTATACCATTGGCTGAACCGCACATTGCAACACCACAACAAACCTCACCTTTCTCAACAGCCTCTGCAAGCGGGTGTGCAACATCAGGATAGTCCATACTCTCAGTGGAGTGTGTTCCAAAATCCTTTACCTCAAAACCAAGTTCGTTCAACAAAGGTTTCAATGCCTCTTTAAGGTCGTAGCCTGCATGGTCTGCAGCCATTCCAATAATTTTTGCCATAATTCAAGTATTTAGTCTATTGTGCGTTTTTATTTAATTCCTTTACTTTATCAATAACATTGTCAATTCTGAGGATATATGGATAGAATGCATTGTCATCCAATACTGTATATCTTCCCAAAAGTCCGCTCAACTGCAATATTACAATATCTTTGGATTCATTCCACTCCCCTTTGGCCGGAACCACTCCATTTTTTCTGGCATAAGAGAGGAATCCCCCCTCAAAGTCAATTGAAGCTGCCAGTTTCTCCATATCCCCAAAAGTCTTCACATCCCTCAGGTCCTTCCTGTATTTGTCTGCCAGAACATTGCTGTATTTCACTATCAGGCTCTTTCTGTTGCAGGCCACAAGGAAATTCGTCACCCCCACAGTATCCATAGGTACAAATATGTCGGGAATAATGCCACCCCCTCCATAAACTATCTTTCCTTTAGGGGTTACATACTGCAAGGAGTCAATCTTCTTGATGCTGTCTGCAGAAAACATCTCTCCATTCCTGTATCTCTCAATTATATCAAGACCATAATCTTCTCCATATGGCTTCTGAATACACCTTCCTGTTGGAGTATGGTATCTTGCAACTGTGAGCCTTATACCTGATTTGTCGGAGAAATATACAGGTTCCTGTACAAGGCCCTTGCCATAAGAACGCCTTCCTACAATGACTGCCCTGTCATTATCCTGCATCGCCCCTGCAAAAATCTCAGAAGATGAAGCTGAATTCTCATTTATAAGCACATACAGTCCCATATCCTGAAACACACCTCTGCCATCTGCCTTGAACTCCTCCCTGCGCCTGTTCCTGCCCTCCATATAAACTATGGTCTCACCTTGTTTGAGGAACTCTTTGGACAGCAGCAACGCCTGTCCAAGATAGCCTCCAGTATTGTCCCTAAGGTCAAACACCAGTGTATCAACCCCCTCAGCCCTCAATGATGCAACCGCCATCATAAACTCCTCATATGAGGTCTTACTGAACTTTGAAAGTTTCACATATCCAAGTCCATCCTCAAGTTTAAGTGCAACATCCACACTTTTTACAGGTATCTTGTCCCTGGTAATTTCAAAAGGAATCAGTTCTGCCAGATCATCCCTCTTTACTTCAACATGAACCTTGCTGCCTCTTGGTCCTTTAAGCATCTTTACCAGAGAATCCTGGTTAAGTTTCACTCCGGCAACAGTCCTGCCATCCACCTTTACAATTCTGTCTCCCGACAGCAATCCGGCTTTCTCAGATGGGCCACCACCTATCACGCTTATTACAATTGCAGTGTCAGCCGGCACATTGAACTGGATTCCTATACCGCTGAAATTTCCTTCCAGCGACTCATCTGCTGCCTCCAGTTCAACCGGGGGAAGATACATTGAATGGGGATCAAGATTCTCCATAACATGAGGAAGAATCTTCTCCACAAGATCTCCATACGCAACAGAATCAACATAATTCCTCTCAATCTGGTCCAGCACAAGCAACAGTTTGTCCCACTTGTGGCTCTTGACCTTGAGTTCACGGCGACCTGTCCCCAACTGGCCTATGTACAAACCGCAAACCAGAAAAAACATGACCACCCACAATACAAGGGACAACCTTCTCCTTTTCTTTTCGTCCATCTCCACAATTTATCTTTAATCCTCCAGTTCTGAAGCCTCAATCTGTTCAACGGTTACCCCCGCCCTCACAAGAAGGTCTATACCATCGGTAACCCTGTATGCATCCCTGTATACAACCCTCTCAATTCCTGACTGTATAATCAGTTTCGCACACTCCATGCAAGGAGCGGCTGTCACATACAAGGTAGCACCTGCACTACTGTTGTTTGATTTTGCCATTTTTGTAATGGCATTTGCCTCAGCATGCAGAACATACGGTTTGGTACACCCCTGGTCATCCTCACAAACATTTTCAAATCCGCATGGGGTACCATTGTAACCATCAGAAATAATACTCCTGTCCTTAACAATAAGGGCACCTACCTGACGGCGTACACAATATGAATTCCTGGCCCATATACCGGCCATCTTAAGGTAACTTTTGTCAAACTGGAGTTGTTTTGAGCTCATATTTTAGCTGTTTTGCTGATACATATATCGTTTAATGCTCTTCTTAGGAGTTTTCTCAAACTCCTCAGGAACAAGTCTCACACCTGCAATCTTTGAATAGTTAGGCATATCAACATTCACTGCAGCAATATTCTCTTCCATTTTCTTAAGTACGGCAGCCTTGTCCATACCATCCTTGCCTGCGGCCTCCATATCAGGATACACAAGTGCCACAAGCTTGCCTGCAGCATCAATAACCAAAGACTCTATTACATATGGCATGGTATTGATTGCG
>JAZTYE010000107.1:0-4821 GCA_045636765.1 Candidatus Egerieisoma sp. | reverse complement strand
ATAAACACATTCTATTATGCAAGATTTAATCAGTTTGTTTGTAAAGTCCATTTTTGTGGACAATATGATATTTGCCTATTTCTTGGGAATGTGTTCATTCTTGGCAGTATCTAAAAACGTAAAGACCGCAGTAGGTTTGGGTGCAGCTGTAATCTTTGTACTTGGTGTTACAGTTCCCCTTAACTACATGTTGAACGAATATGTACTTAAAGCAGGTGCATTGGCTTGGATGGGCGAGGAGTATGCTACAATAGACCTTAGCTTCCTAAGCTTCATCATCTTCATTGCGGTTATTGCAGCGTTCGTACAGCTTGTAGAGATGGTTGTAGAGAAATTTGCCCCTGCACTATACTCTCAGCTTGGTATTTTCCTTCCTCTTATTGCAGTAAACTGTGCAATCATGGGTGGTTCACTTTTCATGCAGCAGAGAGGTTACGAGACCTTGGCAGAGGCTACAACATTCGGTCTTGGTTCAGGTATCGGTTGGTTCCTTGCAATTGTTGCCCTTGCAGCAATCAGAGAGAAATTGGGTTACTCTAACGTACCTGCTCCTCTAAAAGGTTTGGGAATCACATTTATTATTGTAGGCCTTATGGGTATTGCATTCATGGGCTTTATGGGTATTCAGCTATAATCACTAAAAAGGTAAAAAGATATGACACAAATTATTGTAATTTCAGTAGTAGCCTTTTTGGTGGTAACCCTATTGCTTGTGGGTCTATTGCTATTTGCAAAGGCTAAACTTACCCCTAGCGGTACAGTAAAAATAAATATCAACAACGGTTCAAAAGTATTGGAGGTAGCTCCCGGTGCTTCTCTTCTTGCCACTCTTGGTAATGAGAAGATCTTCCTTCCATCAGCTTGTGGTGGTAAAGGCAGCTGCGGACAGTGCAAATGCCGTGTAATTTCCGGTGGCGGTACAATCCTTCCTACAGAGGTTGGTTTCTTCAACAGAAAACAGATCCTTAACAACTGGAGACTTGGTTGTCAGGTTAAAGTTAAAGAGGATATGCAGATTGAGGTACCTGAGAGCGCACTAAGCGTTAAGAAATGGGAGTGCGAGGTTATTTCCAACAGAAACGTTGCAACCTTCATTAAAGAGTTCTGCGTTAAGATTCCTGATGGTGAGACCCTTAACTACCGTTCAGGAGGTTACATTCAGGTAGACGTACCTGCAATGACCGTAGACTACAAAACTATTGATGTGGATGAGCAGTTCCGTGAGGACTGGGAGAAAATGGGCGTATTCAACCTTAAGATGGTTAACCCAACCCCTACCCTACGTGCTTACTCAATGGCTACATACCCTGCAGAGGGCAACATCATCAAATTGAACGTACGTATTGCTACACCTCCATTTGACAGAGTAAAAGGCGGATTCATGGATGTAAACCCTGGTATCTGCTCTTCATACATCTACTCATTGAAACCTGGTGACAAAGTAATGATCTCTGGCCCTTACGGCGAGTTCTTCATTCCAGACAACTGTCCGGATGACCAGGAGTTCGTATTCATTGGTGGTGGTGCCGGTATGGCTCCAATGCGCTCACACATCATGCAACTGTTCAAGACAAAGAAGACCAACAGAAAAGTTAACTTCTTCTATGGTGCACGTAGCTTGAAAGAGGCATTCTACCTTGAGGACTACGCTCAGATTGAGAAAGAGTTCCCTAACTTCAAGTTCCACTTGGCACTTGACAGACCGGACCCTGAGGCAGACAAAGCTGGCGTACCATACGTAGCAGGCTTCGTACACAATGTCCTTTACGAGACTTACCTGAAACAGCATGAGGCTCCAGAGGATATCCTATATCTAATGTGCGGACCTCCAATGATGGCACAGTCTGTAGTAAACCTATTGGACAGCCTAGGAGTAGCATCAGAGAACATTTTGTTCGACAACTTTGGCGGTTAATTTCCTGCCTACATAATAAGAAACGCTCTTCCACGGGGAAGAGCGTTTCTTGTATTTAAACAGCATCTGGTGCCAAATATGCACTTTTTGGCACCAAACTCATAAGCAGAAAGTGAATGCTGTTTTTCTACCAAGAACATTATTGTTTTGAGGGGGAGCTGACAATTTTTCTGGTGATGAAATTAAGTGGATCAAGAGTAAAATCTAAAAAGGTTTTGTTATTTTTGCATATAGAGACAATCAAAAAACACAGATAACTAAAAAACTGAATTGATATGAAACTTAACCGTTTATTTACAACACTTCTTTTGTGCGGTGCAGCTGTTGGCGCAAGCGCACAGACTATTGGTGAGCAGGAGCTTTCTCAGCTAAAAAACAGCTTTGTTAAGGATGCACAGACTATTGCTACACAGAATATCCTTTTGGGTGATGCAAACATTAAGAACAAGACCAAAGATCTTTCAAAGATTAATGAGGTTGACCATTTCTTCAAATACAAGGTAGATGTTAAAGGTATAACCAACCAGTATGGTTCTGGCCGTTGCTGGATGTTCACTTCGCTTAATGCGCTCAGACCTACCGCTCAGAAGAAATATGAGTACAACAAGTTTGATTTCTCACACAACTACAATTATTTCTGGGATATGTTGGAGAAATCAAACCTTTACTTGGAGAACATTATAAGGACTGCCGGTAAGGATATTACAGACCAGGAGGTTGAGTGGTATTTGAAATCTCCAGTTGGTGACGGTGGTGTATGGAACCTTTTCTACAATTTGGGTGAGAAATACGGTGTGGTTCCAAAGGAGGTTATGCCTGAGACCGTACACTCAAACAGCACTGGACAGATGCTGGGTGTTATTAACCGCAGACTAAAGAAAGCAGGCTGGGATATCAGACAGGTTTACGAGCAGAAAACTGCAAATGTAAAGAAGAACAACAAAAAGGCTCAGGAAGAGCTTGCCGCTGCCCTTAAAGCTGCCAAAATGGAGGCATTGGAGGATGTTTACCGTGTATTGGCACTTTGCCTTGGTGAGCCACCTACAGAGTTCACTTGGAAATATAGAAACAATAAAGGTGAGGTTGTTACTGTTAAGAGTACCCCTAAAGAGTTTTACAACAGCATTAAACCTGAGAACTACAACCCTGAGACATTCATTATGATTATGAATGACCCTACCCGTGAGTACTACAAGGTTTATGACATTGCAAACTACAGAAACACAATTGAGGGTGTAAACTGGGTTTACCTTAACCTTCCAAACGAAGACATTAAAGAGGCTGCCCTAAAATCAATTAAGGCTAACGAGCCTATGTACGCTTCTTGTGATGTAGGAAAAGAGAGTGACTCTAAAGCAGGCGTTTGTAACCCTGATATGTATGACTATGAGTCATTCCTTGGCATTGATCTTTCTATGGACAAGAAGGCAAGAATACTTACCCGCTACAGCGGTTCTTCTCACGCAATGCTTCTAATAGCATGTGATACTGATGAGAATGACAAACCTGTAAAATGGCAGTTTGAGAACAGCTGGGGCCCAACTTCTGGCCACAACGGTTACCTTACCTTCACCGACGAGTGGTTCAATGAGTATATGTTCCGTATTGTAATTAACAAAAAATACCTTAATCAGAAAGCTATTGAGGCTGCTAAGCAGACTCCTGTAGTTCTTCCTGCTTGGGATTACATGTGGTAATTATGAGTTTCTGGAGAGTTATTTTATCAATTATATTCCCACCCCTTGCTGTATTGGACAAGGGGTGCGGATCGGTGCTCATCACCTTCCTCCTTACCCTCTGTGGCTGGGTTCCCGGAGTAATTGCAGCACTGGTAATTCTTAACAAGAACTAAAAATGAAGGCTGGGATCCAATAGCGGATTTCAGCCTTTTTTACTCATTTATAATAGGAACATACGGATCCCTTATCTATAAGGTGGATTTTAACCCAAAAGAGGGAACCCTTAAAGTAACGGACCGTTGGGAGGCTACCAACGCTTCATACGCCATAACAGGAGGAAATGCCATCTACACCTTAAGCGAGAGCGGAGAAGACTCAAAAGTATATTCCCTCATTGATGGAGTGCGCACAGAAGCTCCTTGCCCCGGAGACAATCCCTGCTACATAACTCTTACTCCCGACAAAAAATACCTTATCACTGCAGATTATACCTCTGGCTCGGCCAGTGTATATCCCCTGCAAAATGGAACAGTTGGAGAGAGAGTGCAGAAACTCACCTTTGAGGGGAGTGGCCCCATAACCCGCAGACAGGCATCCCCACATATCCATCAGGTAAAATTCCTTCCCACTATCCCTGGAGTTGGAGGAGAGTGGATTCTTGCTCCCGATCTTGGAAGTGACAGGATAAGAAATGGCTCTACACCTCACACCGCCTGCAGAACGACGGACTGGCGGTATTTGCAGTAAATGAAGATGGCACTGTTGAAAAGAGGGGGTATGTGCACACCAAGGAGCACCCGAGGAACTTCCTCATTACCCCTTGCGGGAAATACCTCATTGTGGCCTCCATAAACACCTGTACACTCCAACTCTTTACCATTGGCCAGGACGGCATCCAGGTTGCCACAGACACAGTACTGGACCTCTCACCCGATGCCCCTACAAGTGTGGTTTTGAGGTAAGGAAGATTATTTCTTTTTGGAATAATTACCATTACCCTCATCATTCAGGAGGCTGGAAGCATAGGTAGAGAGACTTTTTCTGCTTGTTGATTTCCTGTATTGCTTCACCTGCAGAATCTCCTCTCCCAGTACGGTTTCAATAAAGGCAATGGTGCGGATGGTGAAATTTTGCTGTCCGCTCATCCATTTGCTTATCTCCGCCTCCTTCTTCCCCGCCGCCTTTGCAAAATCAGCCTGGGACCACCCCTTACGCTGGAGAATGTCG
>JAZTYE010000106.1:0-12306 GCA_045636765.1 Candidatus Egerieisoma sp. | reverse complement strand
AGCCGCAACAGCATCATTCACCTTAAAACACTCCTCCCCAGAAGAGCCCGGCATATTAATGATCAGGACATTATCATACTCATACCCCAAATTGTCATTGAGCATCATATCATACTGACGGGCAAAAACAACAAGGACAACAGCCATGAATATTGTAAATGTAAACTGCACACCCAGAAACGCCAGTTTCCATTTCCTTTTAGACTCCCTGTAGTTTCTGAACGCGGTGGAAACAGGGATTCCCATAAATATTCTTGCAGGTATAACCGCAGAAACAAGAAATGCCAAAGCACAAACCACTACAGCCAGCAACACAGCTTGCGGGGTAAACAATGCACCCAACGGGGCATCCAGAAGTTTGGAAATCCAACCCTCCATTGCCAACACAATTGCCACTGCCACTGCTCCCGACAACAACATGTTTAAGCCTGTCTCCTTGAACAGCATCCACATGATATTGCCGCTTTGTGCCCCGTAGCACTTTCTTACACCCACCTCCTTGGCCCTTGTAATCACAGAAGAGATGGCATTCAACACATAGTTTACAACAGATGCTGCAATAAGGATAAAGGCAACCAACGCCAACATAATTACCATATTCCTGTTGGTAGACACAGACAGATGTGATTTGCCGGCACTCTCCAGGTAATACCACAGCTTCAATCCCCCCTGCTCCAGCTCCTCCATAGGCTGGTTCTGCTCCTGCATCTTGTGAATGGCATCTGTAAGTGATTGAGGATCTACTCCCGGAGCCAGTTTTACCCAACCACGATACCTGTCATTGCCAAGCCAGTTATCAGTACTGCTTTTACTGTATGTAGCCATAGACAAAAGCATCTCCACATCTCCAAAAGAACTGTTTTGAGGAAAATCCTCATAAACACCCTCAATTGTAAACTTGAAATTTGGTAAAGACTCATTATACAGTGTCTGTCCAATAGCCTTATCCACTCCACCCAATTTTTGGGCAAAAGAGTAACAGACCATCATCTTTCCCCACTCACCCAAAATCTTGTGAGGATCACCGGCATAAATCTCCCTTGTAAAAATGTCAAAGAAGCTGGTGTCGGCCAATACAAGATCTGCCTGAAGCTTGTTCTTGTCCTCTGTGTAATAATTGCTGTTATCAAAAAGGGGTGTAATACGTGTGGCCACTTCAACTCCCGGAACACTCTCCCTGAACCCCGGTGCAACAGCTCCACTTATCTGATTGGCTTTGTCGGGATCCTCATCATGCCTCTGGAATCCGGTCATGATAGTATAAACCCTATCCCTGTCATTATAGAAAGTATCATACTGCAGCTCAAAACACACCTTTGCAATAAGGACAATACCTATAGCAAGGCCAAATGACAATGAAAGTATCTTTACAATATTCCTTTTAAGTTTCATAAGTTGTGGTCTCTTTACACTTTTACAATTTTCTCACTATGCCCCCTATAAGAGCAACGCCCGTGCCAAAATGCATAATATATTGATTTACTGGCATTTATTATAATATCACAAAATAAAACAGTGTAAAGTAACTTTACAATTGACAAGTTTCTTTACACTGTTTGTGTGATTTTGAAGGTATCAGAACTATATTCCAGCAATAGTTACACCGTTTTCATATAAAAACTCAGGAGCAATATCTATCTCGCCGTTATTCCATGTAACAGTCCAACCATCCAACTTTATATTTGAAAATAAACTTACATCCTTTAAAGGCAAATACAGAGGATTATCTCCACTTAAAAGTGTAGAAACATCAAAACTTTTTACAACACCATCATTGAACGTAAGATATAGAATGTAATCCTTAAAAATTTTAACGTCTGTAATCCAAATAACTTTCATTATTCCAAAGGTTTAATGCGTTTAAACTGCTCTCCACGCCGCAATAATTCCGTAGAATCTGCTAACTTCTGGCATAAATATTTCCTCCATCCGTTAGTCTATCTACAAATGACTCAAAATCCATTTGAGTACTTTTGAAAGAAAAGTGTTTACAATACATTATATCACAGTTTTAATTAAAAATCTGTGACACCCTCTTTCTGTTCCCAAATATACAAAAACGATAGCGTAAATTGGATAAAAACTTTCATTATATACGTAATTAAACGTTTATACATGTATATTGCGCACCTCAACTTTGAAATACTTGACCAGCAGCTTAATTACAGCTCACAAATGATGACACAGCTGGTTTACCTGATGGACAGGTACCATAAATAAAAAAGAGGTCGGATGACCTCTTTTTTTTTTACGCTATCCTGCACAAAGTGTTACCCTTGCACAACCTCCACCGGGTTCTCGTCGGCTGCTCTCCAGCTGCGCATGGTTACAAGGGCAACAGTAACGGCAAGGACAGCAACCAGTGCCACGGCAAAGATCCACCACGGCATTGCAATGCGGTTGGCAAACTGCTCAAGCCAGCGCTGCACTATGTACCACGCCACAGGCGCAGCAACAGCAAAACTAACCAACACAAGAGCCACATACTGATTATTGAGCAATCCTACAAGCTGGCCTCTCTCCGCTCCATACACCTTGCGGATAGCAATCTCCCTACGACGGTGCTGGGTCTCAAACATCACTATTCCAAATACCCCCATAAGGGCAATAACCACTGCCAACAAGGCAAACAGCCCAATTGTAACTGCCGTTTTCCGTGTAGATTTATACATGGCATCCACAGACTTGTCAAAAAATTCAACCTCAGGTTCATCTGCACCTGGAGACAGTTCCTGCACAAGTTCTTTTACATATTCAGAAAACGCAGCAACATCTGCCCCATCACGCAAACGGACATAATATGAAATACAGCTTGCCGATGAATAGCACATCAGTCCCATATAAACATCTTTTTCAGCAACTGATGTCAATCTGAAATCCTTCAGTATGCCGGAAACCATATTTTCATTTTCAGAAAATCCAGCAGGGATACCAATCTCCTTATTCACCCTTCTTGTAATAAGCATCTCTTTCCTTTTATGCGAGTTCTCATCAAATCCCTCACCCTCAATTACTTCCAAGCCAAAGAATTGTGGCATATTCCACATCACGCCCCATACATACAAGGTATAATACTTATGATTATATGTTCTACCCCAAATATTTGCCGGAATGGTAATGGGACTGGCTGATGCTGTCACCTCCTCCACATCCGGATATGCCTGAAGCTTTTCAACTGCCACATTACCCTTTTTGTACAATGCATCAGATGTGAATGCGAGAATATTCTCCTTATCCACTCCGGTATCAAAATTCACCATATACTTGTACTGCATCCAAAAAGAGGCAGCCACAATAATCAACACCAATGCCACAGCAAACTGGAATCCTGCAAGAATTCTTCTCATTCTTCTTCCAGAGAGTGAACTCCCGTATCCCCCTTTCACTGCCAGGGACGCATTGAACTTGGTAATGAAAAATGCAGGATATATTGCAGAAATTACCGCCAACAAAAGCAACAGCAACAGAATTATAAGAAGCACAGCAATATTGTCTCCAAACGCAAGTGATGATGTGACATACCCTGTAATGAAACTTCCTTGCAATGCCTGTATAATACCAAGAGCCAATACAAACGCTACCATAACCAAACCTATGGCCTCAAAAAGGAAATTTAGCCTTAAGGTACCTTGCCCAGCACCAAACACTTTACAGATATTTACCGAGCGCATTCTAACCGGCACAAGTGCCATAAAGAAATTCACAAAGTTTATGAAGGCTATTACCACAATCAAAATGGCAATACCGGCCAACGTGAGCGTAGAACTTTTTTCTCCAGAATCAAAATTTTCATGCTTGAATTCCCCATCATAGTACATCCTGTCAACCCTCAACAAATGTATCGGCTGCTGTTCATCTCCCTCACTATATTCTTCATACGGATCTGCCTCCATCCACACCTTTATCTGTTCCATATACCAGGCTGCATATTTATCCATCCATATTTTCTTGAACAGTTCAAGATCCGCCCCTTCCTTAAACTTTACAAAGTGACTATAATTCCAATTATTGTTCCTCTGTCCGTCCTTACAGTTGTCATTCTTGAAAATATGATGGTCAGACAAAAAAGTATTTTTGGGGAAATCCTTAAAAACGGCAACTACAGTCTGTGGAAATTCAGGACGAAGATTATTGTTCCACACTCCACCCTCATAAAACAGCTGGTCACCTGCCTTAACCCCAAACTTCTGTGCAGCACTCTCCGAAACAACTATTGTATTGGGCTCTTTAATTCTTGAGGCATCTCCATCCACTATCTCAAATCCGAACACTTCCAATCCGTCGGGAGACATATCATAACTTCCTATATTGAACTTCTGGAAATTTCCGTCATTTCCCTTTACCCATATCCTTGCCGGATTTGCATAATTCCTTAAGTGTGTACTGATTTGTGCATCAGGGAAGGCTTCCACTGTTTCCCTGCTTACCGGTTGCGGACAGTTTGCGCTCCAATATGCATTTTCATCTGCCCAACCTGATCCCCACAGCGCCGAAATCATATACACCCTATCCGAATCCTTCAACGGCCTGTTGTATGTAACCGAGTACCACACCTGGGAAGCTATAACATAAAATGCCACAAACGCAAGCGTAAGTCCCAATATATTCAACACTCCCGCCACCTTATAACGCTTGAGTGTCATCAAAAAGTTCTTTATCATACCGCCCCTATTTTTTACGTTGTCTTTTTGTATAATTAACTGAAAACCAATACCTTAAAAATCACCTTTATTTGATTCTTGCAAATCTTTATTTTGTATACACTTAATAATCAGTTAATTACACAAAAAGACAACGTAACTTCAAATTAAAAAACTAACACCTCATTATCACCAAAATTATCATATCCGCTTACTACTACTTTTTCGCCTGGCTCAAGGCCCTCAAGCACTTCGTAGTATTGTGGGTTCTGGCGGCCTATGCGGATTTCGCGGCGGACAGCTGAGCCACCGTCGGGAGTAACGACATAAATCCAGCGTCCTCCGGTTTTCTGGTAAAATGTTCCGCGAGGGATAAGTACCGCCTCCTCGCTCTGGCCAAGCTGCAAGTTAAGGTAATAGGTCTGGCCGGTGCGGATATTTGCAGGCTGCTCACCACTGAATTTGAAATCGGTCTTGAACTTGCCGTCACGCACCTCCGGGTAAACCTTACGGATAACTGTACCGTACGACTCATTCTGTCTCTCAAACTGAGCCTGAAGACCTGCCACAACTCTATCTATGTAGTGTTCATCTACCTGAGCCTCAATCTTGTAAGAATCAAGATTATTTATCTGCCCAACCTTAACACCGGCAGCAATGCTCTGACCCAAAGCCACATCCAACAGGCCAAGCTCACCATCGATAGGGGCTTTTATTGTAAGATTATCCTTACGCTTGCGGATCATTTTCATATTAAGGCGCATATTCTGCAAGCTCTCATTCATCTGGTCAATCTCCACAGCACGGTAAAGGCTGTCCTGCTGGGCACGGGTCTCCACAAGGGCAAGACGGTCACAGGCCAACATATAATCCTCCTCAGCTTTAAGCCACTCCTCCTTAGAGATAAGCTTCTCAGCATAAAGCTCTCTGGCACTCTCGTACGCTCTCTTTGAACGCCTCACCTCCACTCTCAACTGAAGCATCTCCTGCCTTACACTCAACTTCTGTTGCTCCATAGAGATCATTGTATTGCGCAAAAGATTCTCCTTCTCCGCAAGCTCTGCCTCCGAGTTAAGAATCTGAAGATCGAGACTCTCATTACTCAAAACAAGAATAACATCACCCTTGCGCACCTTAGAGCCCTCCTCAGTAACAATCTCCTGCACAACGCCCCCCTCAAGCGGCGAAATCTGAATGGTTGTCATAGGCTGCACCTGACCTGTAACCCTTATATAATCATTGAACTCCCCACGGGTAACAATCCCATACGAAATTGTATCCCCATTCACCCTCAAAGTGCTTGAATTGTCCCTGAAAACCAGCCACAACACAAAAGCAACCACAAAAGCACCCATCCAATACGGCAAAGCCCTCTTTGTAAATGCCGCCGCAAAACCTTTTTTCTTCTCAATAATCTTATCCATATCTGTAATTTTTTATTTTTTCTTCCCGATAACCAATTTCTAAAAAGCTATATAAAAGTTGTTTTGCAAGAGTAACGAAGCAAAACGGCTTTTAGATACTTTTTACTGCTCCATATACGGCACCCCACTATAATACTCCACCACACTTTTCTTTATGTAATACTTGAGCAATGCATTCAGTTGCTCAGCTTTGGCTGCCAAAAAGTTTCCCGACGAAGTCTGATACTCTATAGGGGAAATAAGCCCCTGCTCAAACTTGCGTGTGTTGTATTTATAGGCCTCCTGCTGCACCCGGGCCTGCTTGTGCGCCTGGATGAAAGCCGCTGCCGCTCCCTCTTTATCCTGCAAAGCCCTTGTAACCTCCGCCTCAATCTCCCTCATTTTCTGGTCGTACTGGGCAGTGGCCCTTTCGTAGGCGTTTCTCTTCTTTGAGACAGCCGCCTGCCTGTTCAACCTGCCATAAATTGGAATTGACACCGACAATTGTATATACTCACCCATATTATTGGCAAACTGGTCCCTGAACGGCACAGCTACATACCCTTTTTCCTGAGGATAAGTAAAATAGCTTGTACTCCACCCTCCATTAAGGCTCACCTGAGGGAGCAGCTGCCACTTGGCAGTATTGAGAGCTCTCCTGGCATTTATCATCTCACCTTTTGCAATGGCAATTGAAGGTAGAGAAAGGGTTGCCTTCTCTACAAGCTCCTCAGCAGTATTCAGATACCCCTCAAGTACCAGATTCTCCCCCTGCTCCAACGCCTGGGCATCTGCCATGGAAAAATCAATCATTAGGGTATCCGCCAAAGGCCAGAACATGATATCCTTAAGGGTAAGAAGTGCATCATTATACATATTGCGGGTATTAACCAGCTTGTACTCCTTGGCTGCAAGATCTGCCTCAATCTGAACCACATCTGCATAACCTTTCTGGCCAAGCTGCTCCTGCTTGCGGGCAAGCTTTACAGCATTTTGCGCTGCACCAACCTCATCCTCAACCGCAGAAATCATCTGATTATAATAAACCACATTATAATAAGCCTCCATAGTAGCGAGGCAAATCTCATCCCGGCTCTGCATATATCTGCTCACCCCCATAGCCTCCGCTGTTCTGGAAATCTTCACATTGTTCACCGCCTCAAATCCGTTGAAAAGTGCAATGCTTCCACTTGCCTGATAACCATTCTGGAACGAAGTGGTAGATTTATAGGTATTGGTCTCGGGATCCACCGAACGGCCAAAATTTGAATATGCGTATGTACCCGCTGAAACTGAAGGGGTAAAGGCCTGCAGAATTGCACTCCTGCGCTCCACCTGAGCATCACGCATATCGGCCTGCTGAATCCTCATCTTGGTAGAATTTGAAACAGCATACTCCATACAATCCTTAATGGTCATAATCTTTTGCCCCCACGCAGATGTAGCAGCCCCCACAAACACTGCCGCCAAAAATGATATCTTAAATAGTTTATCCATACCGGTTAATGTATTTCTTTACAAATAGCTTTACAATTCATGTTATGCCCCACCAAACGGCAATGGCCGTGCCAAACAATATATAAAACTGATTACCAGCAAATTATCATTTTACACAAATAGAAAAGTTGTAAAGAAACTTTACAACTGATAAATAACTTTACACAAACAGCAAACTATCATATCCGCCCCACTTTGCGCAATTTTGGGGTCTTTTCTGCGCAAAGTTTCATTGCTGAGTTGACTTTGCGCAATTTCTTGCCATTTTTTGCACTAACTTGGATAACAACAGGCAATGGGAGCTTGTAAAAATAGTGTACATTTGCACAAACAAGACAAATTATGCCTAGACCCCTATATATATTCGTTTCTCTTCTGTTGTTGGCCGGCAGCACAGGCTGCAGGATAGGGCATCACACCCCAGACAAACCGCAAAACCCTGTGGTAATTCTGTATGACAATGATGTGCATTGCGCCGTGGAGGGATATGCAGCAATGGCTGCACTCCAGGATGAAATGTCCACCAGCACGCCTTATGTTGCAACAGTTTCATGCGGAGATTTTGCTCAGGGTGATATTGTTGGAACCCTTACAGAGGGTGAGGCAATTGTTGAGATTATGAACCGGGTGGGATACGATTTTGTTGCCCTTGGGAACCATGAGTTTGATTTTGGCATGGAACAGCACCTTAACCTTACCCAAAAGCTCAACGCAGAGGTTCTTTGTGCTAATCTTACAACTATTCCTGCAAATAAAAGCGTTTACAAGCCTTACGGCATCATAAAATACGGCAAGACAGATATTGCCTTCATAGGCATTTCAACCCCTGCTACAGCTACATCTGTTTCGCCCAAAACTTTCCATGATTCTGAGGGAAACACCATATATTCTTTCCACCCACAATCCCTTTTTGGGCAAGTGCAGCAGATAGTAGACCAGGCCCGCTCAGAAGGAGCAGACTACGTAGTTGTACTGAGCCATCTGGGCAATACCAAAGAGGGGGAAGATGCTACTTCGCTGGAGCTTATTGCCAATACCACAGGGATTGATGCGGTGCTGGACGGCCACTCCCACTCCACCATTCCATGCGGGAGAATCCTCAACAAAGAGGGGAAGGAGGTAGTGCTGAGTTCGTCGGGATACTGCTTTCAGAACATAGGGGTACTTACCCTTTCTACAGAAGGGGAATTCGGTGCCAGGTTGGTTGAAAGTGCTTCTGTGAGTGCAGACAGTGCTGTGCTGGCACTTGTAAACAATATAAAGCAGGAGGCACTGGAGGCTGGCAAAAAGGTAATTGGGCACTCTGATGTTACAATGAATGCCCTGGACTCCAACAAGGATTGGATTGTGCGGGAGAAGGAGACCTCAATTGGAAATTTTTGTGCAGATGCTTTCCGCGTGGTTCTTGATACAGATATTGCCATGATAAACGGCGGTGGAATAAGGGCAGACCTTAAAGCAGGTGAGATTTCATACAACACTCTGCTCTCCGTGTTTCCGTTCAACAATACCGCCTGCAAGGCTGCCATTACCGGGGAGCAGCTGCTTGATGCGCTGGAGGTCTCAGTAATGGCGTTGCCGCAGAGAGCCGGAAGCTTCATGCAGGTGAGTGGCCTCAGATTTAAGGTGGATGCAAGTGTCCCATCTCCAGCGGTCAAGGACAGTGAGGGGCTTTTCTCCCATATTGGAGCCGGCAAACGCAGGGTGTCCGATGTGCTTGTACTGGATAAGACAAGCAAACAATATATCCCTGTAGAACCTTCCCGCACATATACCCTTGGAGGAATCAACTATAACATTGCCAATATGGGAAGCGAAGGAATTTTCCGCTATACCAAACTCCTGCAGGACAATCTGGGCCAGGATATAGACATTCTGGCAACTTACCTACAGATGCTTGAGGGTAAAATTGGTGAGGAATACAAGGAATCTGAAAACAGGATAACAATACTATAACCATATGAACAAGATTTTTACATCCGTAGTTCTGGCAGCTGCTCTCCTTACAGGATGCGCCGAGAACCATAACAGCAATCTGGAGAAACTTAACTCTTTCATTCAGAATGACACCTCAATGGTGCATAATTTAAGGACAATCTGCTTTGAGTACCCTGCAAGACTATCGGGAAGCGAGAGCAATACCGGGGCACAGGAATATATCTACAAGGAGCTTACAAATATGGGATTCCACACTTCCCTTATGGAGGTGGAGATACCCAACTGGTTTGGTGGCGAGAGTACTGTAGAGGTTATTTATGGAGGCAATAAGATTGCTGTTCCAAGTGTGAATCTTGGCCTTGCTGAGGGAACAGACGGGAAAGTCATTACAGAGCGTGTTGTGGAGATACGCAACCAGAAGGAGCTTGAGGATAAAGATGTTAAGGGCAAGATTGTTTTCTTTAATGACCCTATGACCAGCCACAACGACTACGGCCGTGCCGGATGGCAGCGCAGACTTGGCCCTGCAATGGCAGCTCAGAAGGGGGCAAAGGGTGCCGTTATCCGTTCTGTCACACAATTTATGGACGAACATCCGCATACAGGCTCCACAACTTACAGCAATGATGCGGAGAAAATTCCTGCAATTGCAATTTCAACCGTAGAGGCAGAGAAACTTTCAAAAACTATTGCAGAGAACAAACGTGTAAAACTGGCTATATCTTCAACTGCATACAACAGGGAGGAACCTGCAAAAGGAAATAATGTAATAGCTGAGATAAAAGGCTCGTTGCACCCAGAGAATATAATTATGGTTACTGCCCATCTTGATTCTTGGCATATTGCAGAGGGGGCACACGATGACGGTTCTGGCGTTGTTATTCTCATGAATATCCTCCGCGCCTTTAAGGAGGCCGGAATACAGCCGTACAATACCATAAGGGTTATGCCTTACCAGGATGAAGAGGTTGGACTACAGGGCATCATTACCTACGCAGACAACAAAGAGGGTTCTGGCGAGAACCACCTTTACCACATAGAGATAGACTCAGGCATTGGAATGCCTAAAGGAGTTGGCCTGTTTGGAGACTCAACACAGCTTGCCAACCTCAACACCTTTGTAGAAACTTATATGGATTTGGGATATGATACCCCAGTAATTGTAAGGGCAGGTGACGTATATACCCGCTTCCCTACCTCCACCAAATTTGGAGCAGCAGCAGGCTGGTTTATTCCCGACAACAACAAGGATTACTTCCTGTATCACCACGCTTCAAACGACAACTTTGAAGTTGTGAACCAGGATGAGCTGAAGGCATGCTCACAGGCTTTGACAAGCCTGGTTTACCTTATGGACAGATATCATAAATAATTTAAGGCAATGGGCACATCTCTTCTACAACCAGAAAAAGACCCTATGGGCAGGGCAATAGCCGATTATTTTGAAAAGGGTAAAGCTGCAAAGCTCAGGGTTTTCTCATCCCAGTTTGATGAGGATGAGATTCCTGTAAAGCATTTGTTCCGCACATTTGACCAGATGTCACATATGGAGCAGACAGCGCTACAGCTGGCCCAAGGAAAAATCCTTGATTGTGGCGCCGGAAGCGGTTGCCATGCGCTCGCTCTGCAAGATATGGGAAAAGAGGTTTCTGCAATAGACATTTCCCCCCTCTCTGTAGAAGTGATGGAGAAAAGGGGTGTTAAGAGTGTGCAGCAGGCAGATCTTTTCAATCTGGCCTCAGTTGGGGAATATGACACCGTACTTATGCTTATGAATGGTTCTGGAATTGTCGGGAAGACAGACAATATGGGGCAATTCTTTACCAAAATGAAGCAAATCCTCAAACCTGGTGGAGTTGTATATATGGATTCCAGTGACCTCAAATACCTCTTTAAGGATGAGGACGGCAGCTTTGCAATTGACCTTGCCGGGGATTATTATGGACAGGTGGATTTCCGTATGCAGTACAAACAGGTTAAGGGAGATACATTTGACTGGCTCTATATAGATTTCCAAACACTCTCACTATATGCCAACCAATATGGCTTTAAGGCAGAACTGGTAGAAGAAGGGGAGCACTATGATTATCTGGCAGCATTGAGAATGTTGTAATAATGTCGCCCTCCCCCTCAATAAACAATATCTATTGACAAATGGAAGATTATATTCTTAAAGAAATTGATAAAATTGGTCAGATGCTTTTTCATATAGCAACAAAGTTAGGACTATTTGACAGCCATTCTCCTGACTATACTTTGGCCGATGTAAAGCGAGAGTTCAATGATGGCAATCTCCCTTTTAACTTGGATACAGTTCTTCAACTTGATAATCCCGTTTTATATTTGGTTGAGGATGTAAAACTTTCAGATGTTGCTATAGAAACTCTTGTTGAGATAATCTTCCATTCAGATTTATGCGAAGACAAAAAAAATGCTCTACTGAAAGATGCCCTTACGTACCTGGACAGTAAAGGGAATTTTTCATTCAGGTTACACTCGTTGCTAAATTACCATTGACAAGAAACTGGGGTATTTGAAATGGTTTCATCCCTGCTTTTATTATTTTACAGGCTTTATCTTATACCCCGCGTTTTTCAGGAGATTTATCATACCTTTTTCGCCAGGAAGATGTCCTGATCCAACAACAAACAATGAGGATTGTGCAGGAAGAAGCTCCACAATCTGCTTTTCCCAGTTCCGGTTTCTCACTGAAACAAGAGCGTCATACTCATAATTGGTCATCTGCTCTTTAAATACATTCCATAAGGTATCAAGATTCTGTGACTTGTACGCAGCAGTGAGTTCAATCAACAACTCTTTGCTGTTAC
>JAZTYE010000105.1:0-14224 GCA_045636765.1 Candidatus Egerieisoma sp. | reverse complement strand
ATCCTTACCTGTGTGGACAAAGTGGAAAAATGTGGCTTTGGATCGGGATACAGCTCCCTTAATTCCCTTACAAATAGAGGTCCTTTCCCCCAAAAGTGGTTCATGATAACCTCTTCCTTTTTAGTCAAATGTTTCATGAGATGTGTAATTTTTACAAATATAACTATAAATATTAGTTACGCAACTATCAATGCTAAATTTGTAGCTAATTTTTATGGCATATCCTGTTTATTACACAAGTTTAATTAGTATCTTTACAAAAAATAATGCTGTCTTATGAAAATAATTTTTCTGTATTTTGTTTTGCCGGTTCTGATGTTGGCTGGTTGCAGTGGCAAAGAACCTTTGAGAGTCCTCTATTGGAACATCCAGAACGTGATGTGGGACGGGCAGACAGACAACTACCTGCGCTTTACAGATTGGGTTGCAGCCTAGAATCCCGATATCTGTGTGTGGGCAGAGTCTGTTTCCCTGTATTACAGCAATACGGCAGACCCGCTTCCCCAGCATGAGCGTTTTCTTCCCGGCGGGTGGACGGAGCTTGCAGCCCGCTACGGACACAAATATGTTTATATTTCTGGTACATGACTATATCCATGCAGCAACTCTACTGTACAGCAACATTGTACAAGAAATAACAAGGGCAGAAGTAATCTCAGACGATTACACTACCCCTGTACGCAATGAGCAGAAAATCTCCAACTTCTGGCACCCCTCAGACCACAGGCCAATATTGGTGGAGATTGAGTTGTAAATTTTATGCCTGCTATTTCACACACTCTTTCAGCCCCCTGATCACCGCACTTGTGAACCCTGCGTGCTCCATTTCATTAAGGCCACGTATGGTAATGCCACCAGGAGTGGTAACCTTGTCTATTTCTGCAGCGGGGTGGGTCTCTTTAGCCAGCAGCAGCTTTGCTGCACCAATCATTGTGTGCTCAACAATTTTCTGGGCATCTGCAGCCTTGATGCCTATCTCCACTCCGCCTTGGGCAGAGGCATGTATGTAACGCATGGCAAACGCAATACCGCATGAAGCAAGAGCTGTACATGCTGCCAGTTGGCTCTCAGGTACTGTCATTGTTGTACCCAATTCTGCAAATATCTTCCGGGCAATATCCAAAGACGGCAAATTAAGGTCAGATGCGGTAATAAAGGTCATGCTTTCCCCAACCTCAATGGCAGTATTTGGGATTACCCTAATTACATTGTAGCTTTCGAGCATTTCTTCAAGGTCATTGCATGGAATACCGGCCGCTACAGAGATGTATATCTGTCCGCTGTCGGGAACCAGATTGGGCTTCACCTGTTCAATGACCTCTTTCATAAGCCAAGGTTTTACAGCAAAAACTACAATGTCCGCACCTTCAACTGCCTTAAGATTATTGGTTGTAAGGTTCATGGTAGGGTTGGTGGCCCTGAGCTTTTCAAGTGTTGCAGTGCTTTTTGCGGTACAAGTAATCTCATTCTCTGCAAAAAAGCTCCCTTTAGCCAATCCTCTGGCAGTGGCGCCACCCATATTTCCGGCACCTATTATTGTAATTTTCATCTCAATTCCTGTGTTGGTTATATCACAAAGTTAAGTAACTTTACAAGAAAGAACAGAATACCATGAGAAAATTTTTAATACTCATATTTGCCGCAGTGGTGGCATGTGCACTTGCCGGTTGCAATGCTGAAAAACCTTTGAGAGTCCTTTATTGGAATATTCAGAATGGAATGTGGGACGGGCAGACAGACAATTACCAGAGGTTTACAGATTGGGTAGCGGCACAGAGGCCGGATATCTGCGTATGGGCTGAGTCGGTTTCCCTGTATTACACCAATACAGCTGAGAGCATGAAAGATCAGGAGCGTTTTCTTCCCGACGGGTGGCCGGAGCTTGCAGCCCGTTATGGCCACAAATATGTTTATATGGGAGGCCACAGGGATGATTATCCGCAAGTGATAACTTCAAAACACCCTATTGAAAACGTAAAAAGGATCATTGGCAACGGGCAGGACAGTGTTGTAACCCATGGTGCCGGATGGGCAAAGATCCGCTTCAATGGCAAGGATCTCAACCTTGTGACTCTGCATACATGGCCACAGAAATATGCCTTTGGAATAACCAAGGAGCAAAGGGATTCCAGCAAGGCTGTTAACGGAGGAGACAAATACCGCCGCAAAGAGATGGAATTCATCTGCAAAGAAACAGTTGCAACCAGCGCGGCTGCAGCGCAGGAATACTGGATGATGATGGGAGACTTCAATGCAAAATCAAGGGTGGACAACTGGTTCTACAACTGGCCTGCAGATACAAATGCATTTCTGGTACACGACTATATCCACCAGAACACCCCGTATGTAGATATAATTAAGGAGCAGTATCCCGATGAATTCTTTACCACCACTGGCGGAAAAACCAGAATAGATTTCTTCTACTGCACTGCTCCGCTATATGAAAAAATAACACAGGCACGGGTAATCTCAGATGACTACACCACTCCGGTCCGCAACCCGCAGAAAATCTCCAACTTCTGGCACCCATCAGACCACAGGCCAATACTGGTGGAGTTTATGCTGTAAAAAGGATGAGGCGGACAATTGTCCGCCTCAAATTTCAGTAATATGAGTCATTTGCCCCAATCTCTTTTATTTGCTGTTCTTTTCAGCCTCAATCACATCAAACATTGTCTTGAAGGTATAACCTTTCTCTTTAAGTTTGTCAATGATTTCTCCAAGGTATGTGTATGGGCGGTCGGCGTCTGTCCTGTCGGGATAATTCATTGCATGGATAAGAAGGACAACTCCATTGAAGGTATTTTCCTGCTCATATTTCCAAAGGTGCTCAAGGATCATCTCTGTTGAGTGGTAGTCCGGTGCTCCTGGGCTGGTCCAGTCCATTCCGGTAAGGAATCCGCTGGTAGGGTTTACAAGTTTGTATCCCATGTCTTTCATTACATCTACAGCTTTCTGGTCATATACCTCATATGGAGGGATAAGCCAGCAGTACTGATCTTTTGTAAGGCCGTAGCTCTCAAGTCTGTTCTCCATAATTGCAAAATCTGCCCTTAGAGAATCCTCGCTAACAAGAGAAATGTTGCGGTCTTCCTCTGAACACAAAAGAAGGTGTGCGTAAGAGTGAGATGAAAGGTAGTGTCCGTTTTTTATTATCCTTTTTACAGGCTCCTGGTATTTCTCAACATCAAAGCATACGCCGGTAGGGAAGAATGACCCTTTTACACCTTTCTCCTCCAAGGTGTTGAGTACTGGAACAACGCCGTCAAAATTTTCAAATCTGCCGCTGTCAGCATGGCTGTAGTGGCCTGTAAATACAAGGTATACCTCTTTATTCTGAGGGTTGATCTTCTCTACAACTCCGTATTCATCTGTAACAAATACAGGGGCTGCAGTTTTGTTGTTTGAACATGAGCATGCAATGGCTGCCATAAGCAAAATCAACTGAAATGTGAAAATTTTTTTCATAGCTTTTAAGTGTGTTATATATGTTACAAATATAACCTTTTTATACCAAAAAGCGTTTTGTGGGCACATTTTAGTAAAATATTTCTTAACTTGCATACCGTTTCAAAAAAGGGGTATTCCCTATAAATTTTCTGTTATGGCTGTTATTGGTGTAGATCTTGGCGGTACAAAGATTGCCGCCGCTATATTTGATCATTTTGGGAACATCAAGGCTAAGGAGGTAAGGTTGCTTGACGGTGCCCAAGGAGATAAAGTTGGAAAACTTGTAAATGAAACAATCCTTTCTTTAATGGAGGGGAATCCAAGACAACATATTAAAGCTATTGGTGTCTGTGTTCCTGGAATTGTTTATTCAAAGAAAAATACCGTTTGGGCACCAAATATCCCGGGGTGGACAAACTATTCACTAAAAAAGAAGATTGAGAGTGCAATCCAGAATCCAAATATTAAAGTGTGTATTGAAAGTGACCGTACGTGCTATGTATTGGGTGAGGTTTGGAAAGGCGGTGCTAAGGGGTGCCAGAATGTGATATATCTTGCTGTAGGAACAGGTATTGGTGGTGGTATCCTCATTGATGGCAGGGTGCTGCACGGACACAGTGACATTATAGGTGCCACCGGATGGATGGCTCTGCAGAACCCATACCATGAGGATTATATCCCTTGCGGATGTTTTGAACATTATGCGTCGGGAAATGGAATTGCATTGCAGGCCCAAAAAGCCCTCAAATGTGAGAAAAACTATACAGGTTTTCTGGCAGGGAAACCTGTAGAAGAGGTTACTTCAAGAGATGTCTTTGCTGCTTATAAGGAGGGTGACCTCATTGCAAGAAAGGTGCTTGACAAGGCAATTGAAATGTGGGGCATGGGTGCTGCAAATCTTGTCAGCCTGTTCAATCCGGAGAGACTGATTTTTGGTGGAGGTGTTTTTGGTCCTGCCATAGAATTTATCCCAAGAATTTATGATGAGGCCTGCAAATGGGGACAGCCTATCTCCATGAAACAGGTCAAGTTCAGGGCTTCAAAAGTTGAAGGTGAGGCAGCTTTGTATGGTGCGGGCTATCTTGCTATAAGGGAAACGATGCATTAAAAGTAAATATACATTATATGGAGAAGAAATATTCAACCGGTCTTGTCTTTATGGCTGCCTGTGCAGGCATGTCGTTTTTTGGAGTTACCATGCTTTCTCTTGGACCAATCCTCGGTCCGTTGAATGCAATGGTTGAGGGTGCAAATGCACTCCCTTCTACAATGTCAATAGGTATCATTATTGGAACCATCCTTTTTGGACCTGTGGTTGACAAGTTCGGCTACAAGTGGCTCCTTATTCTGGCTTCTGTATGCGCACTTGCCGGTGTACAGGGCCTTGCTTCGTTCACAGAGATTTCATTGCTCCACGGCTCAATATTCCTATTGGGATTGGGTGGAGGTATCCTTAACGGAGAAACCAATGCACTTGTCTCTGATATCTATGATGACAACAAAAGGGGTGGAAGATTGGGACTTTTGGGGGCGTTCTATTGTGTAGGAGCGCTTCTTTGGACGTTGCTCAATTATTTTATTCCAGACTTCAGAATTCCGTTGAATGCAGTTTCTGCCGTAATGGCAATATTTATAATATCATTCTTCTTTATTGCTTTTCCTAAAGCAAAACCACAGGAGAATGTGTCAATTTCAAAATCATTGGGCCTGTTGAAATACCCTGCACTCATTATGTTTGCAGTTGTGCTGTTCTTCCAGTGTGCGTTTGAAGGTACCAGCGGAAACTTTACAGTGCAGTATCTTGCCAATATAGGAGGTATGGACAATGCAACGGCCACCTTAGGTATGACATGGTTTACTGTTGGAATGCTTGCAGGAAGACTTCCACTTGGAAACATAATGAACAAACTTAAGGAGCTGGGAACATTATACCTTTATTTGGGAGTTGCCCTTGTTGGCGTAATACTGTTCTACATTGAGGCTTCAAGTGCAGTTGCTGTATATATTGCAATGGTACTTATAGGATTTGGCGCCGGAGCAACATTCCCTGTAGTGCTTAACTATATTGGAGGAGCATTCAAGGAGTTGAGCGGTACAGCATTCTCTATAGCACTGTTCATAGGTTTGTGCGGACAGTCACTTGGAAACAAGTTTATGGGTTTGCAGTTTGACAATGCAAGCTATACATCTTTGCCGGTTACGCTTATTGTATGTGTAATTGTAATTGTAGCCCTTGTCCCTATAGCTGTAAAAGTATCAAGAAAATAACTTTGAAATATTGAATATAAACACTTAAAATTTAAAGAAAATGTTAGCTAACGAATGGAAAAAGAACGCTATAAGCGTTATGGACAAAATTGAGGAGACTCAGATGGAGAACATCAGAAAAGTAGCCGAGGTAATGGCAGATACTATTGAGGCTGGCCGTTGGGTTCACACCTTTGGTTGTGGTCATGCAAACCTTCCTATTGAGGAGATGTATCCAAGAATTGGTGGTTTTGTAGGATTCCACCCTCTTTGTGAACTTCCTCTAACATTCTTCACCCATATTACAGGTGAGATGGGTATCCATCAGTTCTTGTGGTTGGAGCGTGCCGAGGGTTACGGCCAGTCTATCATGAAGAGCTGGAACTTTGACGAGAAAGATGTTCTTTGGATTTTCTCACACACCGGTATCAATGCAGTAAACATTGACGTGGCTCTTGAGGCTAAAAAACGTGGAATGAAAGTTATTGTATTTGGTTCAGCATCTGAGACAGGAAACAAAGTTCCTCGCCATTCTTGCGGAAAGAACCTTTTCCAGATTGCAGACTATGTAGTTGATACTTGCTGTCCTATAGTTGATGCATCTTGCCAGTTGAAGAAACATCAGGATAAAGTAGGCCCTCTATCAACTATGGCTTCTGTAACTACAGTTTGGATGACTATCTGTACAGTTGCTGAGATTCTTGAGGAGAGAGGTGTTAAACTTTATATCCACCCTTCACACAATGTTCCTGGTGATACTACAGCTCATGAGCGTCTTGACGCATGTATTGCTGAGTACAAGAAAAGATCTGCAGGTCTATAATAGGAAATTCTATTATTACATATATGGGAGTGCGGTAGTGCCGCACTCTTTTTTTATTTGAAAAGTTTACTACCTTTACCGGTATATAGAAAAGTTCAAGCAATGGATACACTCCTTTATATTCTTATTATTGTAACATTCTGCGTAGTACCGGCAGGTGTGATGTGGTTGTGCCGTAAAGTGGCAATTCTTGGAAAGCTTGGCCCTATAATGGTGCTTTATGCCATAGGTATGGTGATTGCCAACTTGCCATTTATACCACGGGAGCAGATGGCTCTTGTGCAGGATATCTTGCCCAATGTACTTATCCCTCTTGCCATACCAATGATGCTTTACGGATGCAAGTTCACAAGCAAAGCGGCAGGTCTGCAGCTCAAGGTGGTGTTGAGCGGTATAATTTCCGTGGCTGCCGCTGTTGCAATAGGTTATGTTTCCTTTGGTACAGAGCTTTATCAGGGGGCGCAAATAGGAGGCATCATTACCGGAATGTATACAGGTGGAACGGTGAATGCCGCTGCACTTCAGGCTGTATTTGGTGTGGAGAGTGAGACGTTTATCCTCATAAACTCATATGATATTCTTATTTCATTCCTGTATTTTGTATTTCTCTTTGCAGTTGGCATAAAATTGTTCAGGAAGCTGTATGGAGAGAAGAGTGTAAGGGATTTGTCGGGAATACAAAATTTCTCAAACGAGGAAGACGGGGTGGCCGGCTACAAGGAGGCAAGGGAGAACTCATACCACAAACTTGCTACAAAAGAGGGGCTCAAGCAGCTTGGAAAGATACTTTCCCTCACAGTTGGAGTGGTTGCAGTTTCAGCAGGGGCGGCAATTCTTTTTCCCGACAACTATTTTATGATGGTCTTCATACTCCTAATCACAACCCTGGGTGTTGCCTGCTCATTCCTCCCTGCCGTAAAGAAGTTTGATGTAAGCTATGATGCAGGAATGTATCTGATATATATCTTTAGCATAACAATTGCCTCAATGGCAGATTTCTCAAAACTGAGTCTTGAGAGCGGGGTAGGGCTTATGTGCTTTATGGCACTTGCAGTGTTCATTTCACTTGCATTGCATGCCGTTTTGTGCCGCATAATGAAGGTAGATGCAGATTCAATGGTAATCTCATCTGTAGCGTTCATCAATTCACCACCATTTGTTCCAATGGTCTCTGCCGCCATGAAAAACAGGGATGCCCTTGTAACAGGTCTGGCAGCCGGTATTGTAGGATACGCAATTGGAAACCATTTGGGAGTGCTTATGGCGCAGCTGCTGTAAATTGTGATAAAAATCGCATATATTTCTTTCCAATAGTACAATTGTTAAAAAAAATACTTATTTTTGGTCTTACGTAATATAAATTTTCGTTAACTGTATTTTTTTACTTTATGTATTTTAGTGTAGGCTAAATAGATGAGGATGGAAAACAAAGATTACATTATTGAACTCAATAATATTTCCAAGAGTTTTGGAGACAAAGTGATCCTTAATGATGTAAGCATTAAGGTTAAAAAGGGTGAATTTGTAACAATTCTTGGACCGTCGGGATGCGGAAAGACAACTCTGCTCCGTTTATTGGCGGGCTTTGGTGAGGCTGATAGTGGACAGATCAGAATCAATGGACAGGATTATACCCATGTTCCACCACATTTGCGTCCGGTAAATACAGTATTCCAGCGTTATGCTCTTTTCCCACATTTGGATGTATATGAGAATATTGCTTTTGGTCTCAAACTGCAGCACGTTCCTGCAGACGAGATTGACAAGCGTGTGCGCAAGGTTCTTAAGATGGTGAGCATGACAGATTATGAGGACAGGGATGTTGAGTCACTTTCTGGAGGACAGCAGCAGCGTGTTGCAATTGCAAGGGCAATTGCCAACCAGCCTAAAGTGCTTCTTTTGGATGAGCCTTTGGCTGCATTGGACCTTAAGATGCGCAAGGATATGCAGATTGAGCTTAAGGAGATGCACAAGAAGTTGGGTATCACTTTCATATATGTTACCCATGACCAGGAGGAGGCCCTTACCCTTTCAGATTCAATTATTGTAATGAATGAGGGTGTGATCCAGCAGATTGGTACCCCTACAGATATATATAACGAGCCTCAGAATGCATTTGTGGCAGACTTTATTGGTGAGTCAAATATCCTTAACGGAACAATGGTAAAGGATAAGCTTGTGGAGTTTGCAGGTCATGAGTTTGAGTGTGTTGATGAGGGATTTGGGGAGAATGTTCCGGTTGATGTGGTTGTAAGACCGGAGGATATCTACATTGTAAGAAATCTTGAGAGTGCACAGTTTACAGCAAAAGTGAAGTCATGTACCTTTAAGGGTGTCCACTATGAGATGTTTGTGGATACAGACAAGGGGTACGAGCTTATGATTCAGGATTACAATGCATTTGCGCCTGATCAGGAGGTAGGACTTATCATAAGGCCTGCCGATATTCAGGTAATGCACAAGGAGAGGACCTGCAATACATTTGAGGGTGAGATTGTAGATGAGACCCATGTAAAATTCCTGTGGGAGACATTCGAGTGCCTTCCTCAGACAGAATTCAAGGCTGGCGAGAAGGTTAAGGTTGAGGTTGAGTTCTCAAAAGTTGACCTTATAGACCATCAGGAGGACGGTATGTTGCAGGGTGATGTGTACTTCCTCATTTATAAAGGAGACCATTACCACCTTACTATCCTTACAGATGACGGTGACCATATTTGGGTAGATACAACAGATATTTGGGACAAGGGAGACCTTGTTGGTATTAACATTGCCCCTGAGGACATAAAAATTTCTAAAGCATAATGAGTGCAATGACTAAAAGGAGTACCTGGGCGTTGCCTTATGCAATATTCCTGGTATTGTTTGTTGCCCTTCCACTTATAATAATTATCCTGTATGCATTCAGGGATTCGTCGGGAGGCTTCTCCTTTGCAAATTTTGCAAAGTTCTTTACTGATGCAGATGCTATTGGCACTTTTGCCCTCTCCCTTGAGGTGGCAATAGAAAATACACTCATATGTATCCTGTTGGGATATCCTGCCGCATGGATTCTGGCAAACAAGAAACTCAACCGGAGCGCAGTTACCATTGTGCTGTTCATACTTCCAATGTGGATTAATGCACTTATGCGTACACTTGCTACAGCTGAGCTGTTCCACATGTTGGGTGTGCAACTTGGAAAAGGGACCCTCATTATAGGTATGGTATATGATTATCTGCCATTTATGATTTATCCTATCTACAATATCCTAAGCAAGATGGACAAGTCATATGTTGAGGCGGCCTCCGATTTGGGAGCTACCCCTTGGCAGGTGTTCTGGAAGGTTCAGGTCCCACTTTCCATGCCTGGCATTATAAGTGGTGTAATGATGGTTTTCATGCCAACTGTAAGTACGTTTGCAATTTCTGAGTTTTTGACCAACAACAAGATAAAGCTTTTTGGTACCATCATTCAGGAGAACATCAACTCCTCCATGTGGAACTACGGAGCGGCACTTTCATTGGTAATGCTCATAATTATTGGAATAACATCCCTATTGCAGGACAATAAGAAAGAGGTAAACGGAGTAGTATAGCTATGAAGAGATTTTTTGCACAATTATATATCTGGTTGCTTCTTGTGGTGCTTTATGCCCCAATAGTTTTTATAGCAATCTTCTCTTTTACAGAGAGTAAAGTTTTGGGTAACTGGACTGGTTTTTCTACAAAACTTTATACCAACCTCTTTACAGGTGACATGCAGGGAACAGGTTCCCTTATGAGTGCCATTGAAAATACCATTCTTATTGCACTGGTATCTGCAACTGTAGCAACAATCCTTGGAACAATAGCGGCTATTGGCATACACAATATGAGGGGTAGGGGAAAACAAGTTATAACATTCCTCAACAATATCCCTATCCTTAATCCCGATATCATTACGGGTGTTTCATTGTTCCTCCTTTTTGTATTCCTTCATATTAGCCAGGGATACACTACAGTAATTTTGGCACATATTACATTCTGTACACCGTATGTTGTGCTTAATGTTTTGCCAAAGCTTACCCAAATGAACCCAAATATCTATGAGGCGGCTCTGGATTTGGGAGCAACCCCATATCAGGCACTTAGGAAGGTACTTATGCCCCTTCTCAAACCGGGTATGATATCCGGATTCATCCTTGCATTTACAATGTCATTGGATGATTTTGCAGTTACTTTCTTTACCAGAGGAACTGTGGGTTTGGATACCCTCTCTACATACATTTACACAGATGCCCGCAAAGGTGGTCTTACCCCGGAGCTGCGTCCGCTTATTACAATAATGTTTTTAGGTATTCTTGTCCTTCTTATTGTGGTTAACATAAGGAAGATGCGCAATGCCAAAAATGGTGTGGTAAAATAAGATGAAAAGACTGTTTTATATATTGGCTGTAGCCCTTTGCCTTTTGGGTTGCTCAGATGGACGTGAGAACATCCTTAAAGTGTACAACTGGGCAGACTATATAGATGAGGAGCTCATTGCAGAGTTTGAAGAGTGGTATAAGGAGCAGACCGGTGAGTCTGTAACCATCATCTACCAGACTTTTGACATTAATGAGACAATGCTCTCAAAAATTGAGCTTGGCCATGAAGATTATGACGTGGTATGCCCTTCTGACTACATAATTGAGAGGATGCTCAAGAATGACCTTATCCTCCCCATAGATAAGGACTTTGGATCAACCCCCAATTATCTGAGCAATGTCTCACCATACATACTTGGTATTATGGAGCAGCTGGACGGTGGCGAGAAGAACCCCAATGACTACTGTGTGGGGTATATGTGGGGAACTGTAGGCCTTCTTTACAATACAAAATATATTAGTGTGGAGGAGGCTTCATCCTGGGAAGTGCTGCGCAACCCGGCGTACAGCGGAAAAATACTTGTAAAGGATGCATTCAGGGATGTTTATACTGCTTTGTCAATAGCCTTGCAGAAGGATGAAATCCAAAGGGGAGAAAAGGATCTTGCAACCATTACCTTTGATGTCTCTGACGAGTCTGTAAGGAGGGTTGAGGAGTATATGAACTCATTCAAGGATTATGTGGCAGGCTGGGAGGCTGATTTTGGCAAGGAGCAGATGACAAAGGAGCTTGCATGGCTCAACCTTTCGTGGAGCGGTGATGCACAGTGGGCTATGGATGAGGCTGCAGAAATTGGTATTGAACTTGATTATGCTATCCCCTCAGACGGCAGTTCCGTATGGTTTGACGGTTGGGTAATCCCAAAATATGCCAAGAACATTAAGGCTGCAAGACACTTCATCAATTTCATGTGCAAGCCGGAGAATGCTGTCCGCAATATGGATATGACCGGTTATGTGAGCGTGATAGGTGGCAATCAGGTGCTGGAGGAGATGATGGACGAGCAGGAGTATGAGCCTGTTGATGTAAGCTATTTCTTTGGTGAGGATGCACAGGCAGCATGTGTCAATCCTGTAATGTATCCGTCGGGAGAAACAATTGGTAACTGCGGTATAATGCATGATGTGGGAACTGAAAAGCTTCTCCGCATGTGGAGCAGGGTTAAGGGAGACAGTGCATCTGCATGGACATATATTCTAATTTTCCTTGTCTTTGCAGCGCTTATAGCGGCTGTTGTAATCAAGTACACAAAGAAAAGGTACAGACAGCAGCGTTATGCCAAGAAAAGACGCAAAAGGCAAAAGGAAGCCGAGCAGAAATTGAGACTTCTAAAAAAATAAACAGCAAAAGGGCCCTTTATAGGAGCCCTTTTATTATTTTGAACAACCGGTACGGCATATATCTGAATGGAAGGTCAATCCATGTTGGTGTATGCAGTATAGCCCTGGTATGTGAAAAGCACTCAAAACTCCTGCGGTTATGATAGCTCCCCATTCCGGAATTGCCCACTCCGCCAAACGGAAGTTTCTCATTTGCAATGTGCATTATAACATCATTTATACATCCTCCTCCCGACGGAGTATTGCGTATTACCTCCCAACCATCCTTTTTATCTCCAAAGTAGTACAGAGCCAGAGGCTTCTCTTTTCCTTTAATATAACTTATTGTCTTTTGGGTAAATGTAGTATCTGAATCATCAAAAGTAATTATAGGGAAAACAGGCCCGAATATCTCCTCCTGCATAACAGGTGCATCATAAGGAACCTCATCCAGTAAGGTTGGCTCAATGCATCTGGTTGCAGTGTCTGTTTTTCCTCCGCATAATATCTTTCCTTGTGTAAGATAACTGCTTACCCTTTCAAAGGCTTTGGTATTTACCATATGGACATAATGTCGGGAAGCAATGGGCTCTTTGCCATGCAGTGATTTTACCTCTTTGGCAAAGGCTTTTACAAACTCCTCCTTGACGTCTTTGTGGATTATAAGATAATCGGGAGCAATGCATGTCTGTCCGCTGTTGAGGGTCTTGCCCCAGGCAATCCTCTTGGCCGCTGTTGCTATGTCTGCGTTGCGGTTTACAATACATGGGCTCTTGCCTCCTAGCTCCAGTACCACAGGTGTAAGGTGCTTTGCTGCAGCCGTCATTACAGTCTTGCCCAATGCGGGGCTGCCGGTAAAGAAGATCATATCCCAGCGCTGGTTAAGCAACACTGTGTTCACATCACGGCCTCCTTGGGTAATGGCTATGTATTCAGGATTGAAAGTGGCTGCAATCATCTCTTCCAGCACCTTTGCGGTGGCCTGGGTATACGGAGAAGGCTTCAGTACCGCTGTGCAGCCTGCTGATATTGCACCTATTAGAGGATTTATCAGCAGCTGAACAGGATAGTTCCAGGGAGCAATTATAAGTGCACACCCAAGTGGCTCTTTTACTATATAGCTGCGTGATGGGAACAGTTTGAGTGGGGTGGGTGCACACTCCCTTTTTGCCCATTTGTGCAGGTTCTTCAGATGGGTCTTTATCTCCCCCTTGATGATGCTCAGCTCTGTAAGGTATGCCTCTTCGTATGATTTGTGCAGATCATCCCATAGAGCCTGTGCAAGGGATTTTTCCCACTTTACAATTGCTTCCAGAAGTTTGCGGAGCATCTCCTTGCGGAATGCAATCTCCAAAGTTGCACCGCTGGAGAAAAATTCTCTCTGTGATTTTACAATCTGCTGTATCTGCTCTATGGTTGTGTTCTGCATATAAATGTCAATTTTATTTTCCGTTACTTGCCCAGCAGCTCCAGCAGCCCTTTGCACCCTGCAAGGACATCCTGGTAGGTCTGCTCAAAATCACCTGTGTACCAAGGGTCGGCAACATCCCTTGCTGCACCTTTGCAGCCAGGGGCAAACTCCATCATAAGGTGCACCTTACCAACAATTTTTCCTTGTGGAATGTTCTCTCCGGCAGGGACACTTTCCCAATCAGGTACAATCCTTCCTAACAGGCGCTGGTTTGAACGGTCCATCAGAATTACAAGGTCAAGCTCATCAAACTCTTTTCGAGTAATCTGGTGAGCGGCATGAAGGCTGAACTTGACCCCTTTCTCATGCAGCTTCCTCTTTGCAGGGGGGTATATGTCATTTCCAATCTCCTCCGTAGAAACTGCACCTGAAGTTATCTCAAACTCTTTCTCCATCCCGGCCTCCTTTACCAGGTGTTTCATTACATATTCAGCCATAGGGCTGCGGCAAATGTTGCCGTGGCATACAAAACTTATCTTCATATTTGTCTTGATTTTTACAACCAAACAAATTTAGTCATTATTCCCC
>JAZTYE010000104.1:0-6002 GCA_045636765.1 Candidatus Egerieisoma sp. | reverse complement strand
AAAGCGGTATACTATCTCTCCTACTTGTTTTTCCGGAGCCTTTGCAGAGGCACGGAAACGGCTCTTTTTTGCAGCTGCTACTGCTGGGCGGATAATGCATTCATCTGTAGAAGATGACCCTGCAATTACAGAAGCGGCAGTTACATAGCCTTTTCTGTTTACTGTAATCTGTACACTCACATCCCCCCCTCCAGGGCATTTATAAGCCGGAACAGGTAATGACATGGCCTTTCTGCCGTCCAAGGAATATGATATTACAGAGGGGCCCTTATATTGGGGGGCATTGCTGTCGGGAAGATTATTGTTGTTTGTTGCAACTGCATCCTCTCCCTCCTGCTCCCTTAGGGCTGCTGCCCTTGATGCATCAAGTTTGCGCTGAAGCTCACGCGCCTCATCATAGACCTGATTGGGGTTCTTGAAACGGTCATCCTTCAGGGCCTGAGAACTTCTGTCCACAGCAACATTTCTATATGCACTGGTTGTCCTTCCACTGAGCAAGTCATCCAGTTCCTTGCTAGCCTGCGCCTTGAGCTCTTCCTGCTTTGCAATTTGTTCCATCTCCTCCAGCTTGGAAAAATCCAATACAAAAGAAGTCTCCTCACTCACAATCCCATGGATTGCAGTGAGGAGAAATATAATAAGTACCACCAAGTGGAAAATGATGGTGGAATAGAATCCTACTTTCTTCTCTTTTGAATCAAGGAACGCCATCCTAGAATTCAGCTGATTTAGGGGTTCTAGGGAATGGAATCACGTCTCTGATGTTCTGCATACCTGTTACAAACAACAGCAGTCTCTCAAAGCCAAGACCAAAACCACTGTGAGGAGCTGTACCAAAGCGGCGGGTATCCATATACCACCACAAGTTGGTTGTATCCATTCCAAGCTCGTCTATGCGTGCCTGCAATTTCTCAAAGCTCTCCTCTCTCTGAGAACCACCAATAATCTCACCAATCTTAGGGAACAATACGTCCATAGCCCTAACAGTCTTGCCGTCATCATTCTGTTTCATGTAGAATGCCTTAATGTCTTTAGGGTAGTCTGTAAGGATAACCGGTTTCTTGAAGTGTTTCTCAACAAGGTATCTCTCATGCTCACTCTGCAAGTCAATACCCCATGCAACAGGGAACTCAAATTTCTCACCGCTCTTAAGAAGGATATCTACACCCTCTGTATAGGTAAGTCTCACAAACTCTGTTGAAATTACGCTCTCCAAACGGCTGATAAGCTCCTTGTCAAACATATCATTAAGGAACTTAAGGTCATCCATACAGTTGTCCAAAGCATATTTTACGCAGTATTTGATGAAATCCTCTGCAAGATCCATATTGTCAGCAATCTCATAGAAGGCCATCTCAGGCTCAACCATCCAGAACTCAGCCAAGTGTCTTGGAGTATTTGAGTTCTCTGCACGGAAAGTAGGGCCGAATGTATAAATCTGGCCAAGAGCCATGGCTCCAAGCTCACCCTCAAGCTGGCCGCTCACTGTAAGGGCTGTCTGTCTTCCAAAGAAATCATTTGAGAAATCAACCTCGCCACCCTCAGTTTTAGGGATATTGTTCAAATCCATGGTAGTTACCTGGAACATTGCACCAGCACCCTCGCAGTCACTTGCAGTGATAAGTGGAGTATGCAAATAGCAGAAACCTCTGTCATTGAAATATTTGTGGATAGCAAAAGCCATTGCATGTCTGATTCTAAGTACGCAACCGAATGTATTGGTCCTTGGTCTCAAGTGTGCAATCTCACGCAAGAATTCCATGCTGTGACCTTTCTTCTGCAAAGGATATGTCTCAACATCTGCAGTTCCGTAAACCTCAATCTCCTTAGCCTGTATCTCAACGCTCTGTCCTTTACCCATAGACTCTACAAGATCACCTTTTACAGCAATACAAGCACCAGTGGTAATGTTCTTCAAAAGCTCATCAGAGAAAAGGGCTGCATCACAAACAACCTGTATATTGTTAACTGTAGAACCGTCATTAAGGGCAATGAAAGCTACATTTTTGTTACCTCTTTTAGTTCTTACCCAACCTTTAGCCAACACCTCCACTCCTGGTGTCTCGCAGAGCAACTGGGCTACTCTCTTTCTTTTTATCTCAGTCATTTTTGAATAATATTTTCAATATCCGTAGAAGTGTGCAAAGTTAAAAAA
This sequence comes from Candidatus Egerieisoma sp., assembly GCA_045636765.1. Lineage (GTDB taxonomy): Bacteria > Bacteroidota > Bacteroidia > Bacteroidales > UBA932 > Egerieousia. Next base: position 3,847 of record JAZTYE010000104.1, on the reverse strand, counting down.
AGTTACTGTTTTTCTACATACTTCTTCAACGCATTAGCCCAAATCTTATAAGCAGCCTTATTTATATGCAAGCCGTCACTGGTGAACATGGGATCCATATGCAATGATCCCGGACCTGTAAACTTGTCATACAAATATATGAACTTGAGGTCATACTTGCGGGCCATTTTTCTAAGTCCTTTATTAACTTTTCTAATGACCATAGTCTTATCCTGCCTGTTCATGGTCTTATACTTGCACTTGTCAAAATTATAAGGCAACAAAGACTGTATATACAAAGTGGTATTTGGACATTTCTCGGTTATCTCATGCACTACCTTCTCAATATCTGTCAAAACACTGTCTGCAGTAATCTGATGGCTAATATCATTTACACCAACAAGCAGAAAAATCTTCTTTGGATTACCGGGCAGAATCTGGTGCAATCTGTCATAAATACCTGGAGCATCATCACCAATAATACCCCTGTTCACAACAGAAACACCCTGGGGAAGCCATTTTGCAAAATAAGATGCCCAATCACCACCCTCTGTAAGGCTATCGCCCAACATAACAATGTCACTTGAATTTATTGGCCTCTCCTGCTCAAACTGGGCAGTTCTCTTGTAATAATGGTCACTGTATTTCTTTGCCTGCTGGGCAAAAACAGCTGTAGACATAAAAACAAAAGAAAGTGCTGCAACAAAAAATCTCTTCATATATATTTTATTTCTTCCCGACAATTTATAGGACCTCAACCTCTACGCCCTTGCTCTCATTCCAGCATCTGTCAATTACAGTAACTGTATATTTGCCCTTGTCAGCCACTGCATACTCGGCACCTGGAACAAGTTTCAAAAGAGTTCCATTGCTGTAAATACCATAGAACAAAGCTTTCTGCATTGGATCAGCAGCATCTTTTATCTTCTGGTTCCACACTAGCTTACCATCCTGTACGCTCAAATTCTCAACTGCTGCAGGAGCTTTGGCATCCAACCATGAATATGGAGGAATAAGCGCAGGAGTACTCTGGTATGTAGTTCTCAAATCTGCCTGAACATTTGCAGTATTTCTTACAAGGCTCCATGCTGGCCACCAAACATTTCCGTGAACATTAGGAAGATCCCTTACAAGCTTCATCTTTGCAGGAGTCTGGTTAATTTCAGGATTGTCCACATCCGGTTTACTGAACACGCTGACACTCTGTCCAATATAAAGGTGACCTCTCTTCCAGGTATCATTCCACCACTCTATAAGAACTTTAAAATCTGCACGCTTATGACCTATCTCCCAATAAAGCTGTGGTACAACATAATCAATTATGCCAATCTCAGCCCAACGTGGTACATCAGCAAATAGCTGGTCATAATTAGAAAGACCGTTTGTATTACTTCCTGAGCTATCTGGAGTATCTTTCTTGTTTCTGTGGATTCCAAATGGGCTTATACCAAATCTTACCCATGGTTTTATCTCCTTAATGGTATCATTCAGCTGTTTGATAAGCAACTCCACGTTGTGTCTTCTCCAGTCACCAAGCACCGCTTTACGGTTCTGCTGGTAAAGTGCCTGTCCCACAGAATCTGTTGCATTAGGATCACCCTCAACAACAAAACCTTGAACTGCTGCATATTTCTCAAATGCAAGTGTATCGTTAAACTCAACACCGGTAATAGGATAAGGATAGAAATAATCATCAAAGTGAACAGCCTCAATATCATATCTGGTTACAATATCAGCTATTGCTTTTGTAGTAAGATCTCTTGAAAGAGGTTCAGCAGGATTAAAATACAACTGCTTGCCATGTTTTACAAAAATCTCAGGATGTTTGAAATATACATGATCTGCACAAAGGGTATCATCTTCACGCAAAGTAACCCTATAAGGATTACACCATGCATGGAACTCCATACCTCTCTTGTGGCTCTCATCAATCATAAACTGCATAGGATCCCACTCCTCAGCTGGAGCTACACCCTGAATACCACTCAAATATCTGCTCCAAGGCTCAATATCTGATTTGTAGAATGCATCCGCACAAGGTCTCACCTGGAAAATTACGGCATTGCAACCCGATGTCTGCATAGAGTCCAACACCTGAATAAACATCTGCTGGACCTCAGCCTTTGTCATATCCTTAATCTGGGTATTGCCAACAATGTGGATCCAACCACCCCTGAACTCTCTGTTGCTAAGATCAACTTTAGGGGAACAACTCTGTGCCATAATTGTTATGGTGAACAGAACAAATAGAAATAGCTTTCTCATAACTATAGTTTTTAAAGAATTTTCAAATTAAAACGCAACACCCATTGCTTTGCAGATTTTCTTTGGAATATCGGTATTATCCTGTCTCCCTGCAAACATGTCACTGCCTACACCAACTGAAAATACAGGAACTGCACCACCTGTATGTGAAGTTGTTGTCCAACCAATCTGGGCAGCTACTGAAAGTGAATCATTGGAAATGTCCTGCATATAGTTGGAAACATCTGTCCCTTCAGCACCTTCTGCACCGGCAACTTTATCAATTACAGACAAATCATACACATAACCTTTGCCCCTTCCAAGTGTAACACCACCTGTCTCGTGATCTGCTGTAACAACAATAAGTGTTTCATCAGGATGCTGTTTATAGAACTCATACGCAACTGCAATTGCCTGGTCAAAATCCAACATTTCAAACACTGTTCCCACAAGTTCATTCGAATGGGCCGCCCAGTCAATCTTGCCACCCTCAACCATAAGGAAGAATCCCTTCTCATTATTAAGGAAATCTATAGCTGAAGTTACAACTTCCGGAAGGGTCAAGTCACCTTCAACCCTTTCATGTACATAAGGAAGGTCATTGTTTCTCTTTGCCTCATCCTGCTGGAAAAGGATAATTTTCTCTGCACCTTCACCTTTTTTTACTTTATAATCCTCTACACCATATGCAAACTGGTAACCGTTTTCTGCAGCAATATCATACAATGATTTCTCCTGGTGTCTCTTATCCTTTGCGCCATAGAAACCGCCACCACCAAAAAATTCAAAGCCTGATGTTGCCAACTGCTCCGAGATGCTGTAATAGTCACTTCTTGCAGTGGAATTTGCGTAGAAAGAACCAGGGGTTGCATGGTCAATGGTAACACTTGTAGTGATACCTACAGGAAGACCCGCATTGTGTATTTTATAGGAAATTGCCTCAAGGTTTGAAGAATCGGGTGCTGTACCCAACATACCGTTGTTGGTTTTGGTACCGGTAGCCAAAGCTGTTCCTGCAGCTGATGAACAGGTGATGTATTTGTTGGCAGAGAAACTGGTAGCCATACCCATAACAGGGAACTGGGTAAAACAAAGGGGATCATTGCCTATCTTGCCTGCTTTTGTAGCCAGATAACCCTCAGTAAGTGAAATGTGGGAGAATCCCATACCATCACCTATGAAATAAAAAACATATTTGGCTCTCTTCTGCTCACAAGAACATGAAGCCAACATTATCAGCAATGTTGCACAAAGCAACATGGAACTTATTATCCTTCTCATAACTCAAGTATTATACAGCATACAAAGATAATAAAACAGAAAAAATATGCACAAAAAAAGGGAGGCAAATGCCTCCCTTATTTATTGAGTCAAACCCAAAGATTATCTAACCTGATCTACTGTTCTAGCAGAGTACATAATCTTTAGAGCCGAACAACGTCTAAGCTCTTGTTTAACATCACTGATAATACCCATACGAACGTTCTCGTCCGCTTTGATAACAGTTGTCATGAACTGACGGTCACCCTCACTCATAGCCTCACGCTCTACAGCAATGAAGTCACGGATGTCTGAAACGTTTCTGAAAGAATCGTTCAACTGGATACGTGCGTCTGTACCATAC
>JAZTYE010000103.1:0-3672 GCA_045636765.1 Candidatus Egerieisoma sp. | reverse complement strand
GAAGGGTCTGTAAGAGACTCGGGATACCCGACCATAGCGGTGCTGAAAACTACCTCACCACATGCAGGCTGGTCATAGCCAAAGGAAAATCCTTGAAACTCAAGGCCGTTTTCCAACACTAGTTTTGCTTTTCTAATTGACTGCATTGTATATATATGTATGGGTTTAACAAAATCGGACAAAATTACTTATTTTAATTCTTTTTTGCAATATAAACGCCCCCCCTCGTGACGCAAAATTTTTACATTTTCTCCACGCTCCGCATATCCCGCATCAAGAGAAGCCTGATAAATTTTCCCGTCCACTTCAACATATCCCTGAGGCTTCAGGTCATTTGCAACAATGCCTGTTTTGCCCACAAGGGAATTGAGGCTCTCTTTCTCAACCCCCACAAATCCCTCTTTTCCCGACGAAAGGTCTGTCTTGAGTGAAATGTGTGAAAACATTTTTGTAGGGAACAGCTTGGATGCAAGGTATATGGAAATGAACAGCATACTTGTAGTGGAAACAAGGACAATTGCAAATGGTTTTACAAGAGGTTTCAGGTTCCAGTTGCCTGTAGTGAACACTATGTCATTGTCTATCATTGCAAAAGCCAGAGTTATTATAATAAGTGCAAATCCGCTTATTCCAGCTACTCCAAAGCCAGGCAATACAAAAATCTCAACCATTAGAAGTACTATTCCTGCAAAGAAGCAGATTATTTCCCAGTTCTGTACAAGTCCCTGAAGGTACAGTGGGGTAAAATATAGTACAACACCTACAATTGCAGCAACTAGCGGGAATCCTATACCAGGGCTCTGTAATTCAAAATATATTCCTCCAATGATGAGCATAAGAAGAAGTCCCTGGATGAGAGGATTGAGAAAGAAGTAGATAATTCTATTGAGTACAGATATCTTATGCTCTGTAATTGAATATTCATTATTTTGTGTACCAATAATCTGTGATATTACCTGAGGGATATTCTCTGCCAATCCTTCACAGTAATTGTTTGCAATAGCCTCACTTGGCGTGAAACTCAGCACGCTGTCTGCACTTACCATTGCCTGTGCAATTTCAGGATCCCTTTTGGGGTGGCACTCTGCGGTTGAGCGCATCATGGCACGCATGAAAGACTGGTATTTGTCGGGAAGAACATTCCCGCTTCCATCCACAACTGTTGCTGCCCCTATTGAACTGCCGGCGCTCATGTAGATGGAGTCACATGCAATGGAGATAAGGGCTCCGGCAGAGGCTGCCTGGTTGTTTATAAAAGCAATGGTTGGAATTGGTGATCTTAGGATTGCTGTTCTTATGGAGTCTGCAGCGTCAAGGGCCCCTCCGTAGGTGTTAAGGTCAATGATGCAGTAGTTTGCCTTTTCTTCCTGGGCCTCCTTAAGGGCATCTGTTATAAGTCTGGCGGATGAAGTGTTTATCTCTTTATGTAGTTTTATAATGTAGAAATGAGTCTGTTTGCTCTCATTTGCATATGATGTTGCCCCAAAGAAAATAAAAACAGTTGCAATAATTAATTTGCGTATTAAACTTCTCATATGTGTTTGCTTTATCACGCCAATTTAAGAATAATTTTTATATTTGTAATTACAGTTGTTGAATTTGTAACACTTAAAATATTAGAAAACTATGAAGATTAGAAGAATTTTGCTTTCGGCTGCAGCATTGTTGTTGTCGGGAGTGATTGTTGCCCAGAATTATGGCTGGCATCCCGATGATGAGAATTATGCAGAGAGTTGTACATCCATTATGGTGGGCAAGAAGGCAAGTACAGACGGATCTGTTATGACAGCACACTCATGTGACTCCAATTACCGTACATGGCTTACCATGGAAGAGAGCAAAACCTATGCAGATGGCAAACAGCCTGTTTACTGGGGTATGCTTCATACAGAGGAGCATGATGATTTGTGGAACTTGGAGGTAAAAGGGTATATTCCTGCTCCTGCAACTCCAACATATAGATTTCTGAATGTAGCTTATCCTTGTATGAACGAGAAACAGCTTGCAATTGGAGAGACCACTACCAACGGAAGAAGACAGCTAAAGAGAACAGATGGTCTGTTTATGATTGAAGAGCTGGAGAGAATTGCCCTTGAGAGATGTTCTACAGCACGTGAGGCAATTGCCCTTATGGGATCCCTTGCAGAGGAGTTCGGTTATGCAGATGGTGGCGAGTGCCTTACAGTTGCAGATAAAAAAGAGGTGTGGCATTTTGAGATTTACGGTAATGGTACCCTTCCTGTTGATCCAAAAGCAAAAAAATCTAAAAAGACAGCGGTAGACAAACCAGGTGCGCTTTGGGCAGCAGTAAGAATTCCGGATGATCATGTTGGCGTTTCCGCTAATATTCCTAGAATTGGCAAGATTGATTTTGCAGATACAGAGAATTATATGTTCTCAAAAGACCTTAGAGAGCGCTCAAAAGCTATAGGTTACTGGAGCGGTGAGGGTGACTATGTGTTCTGGAAAGTTGTTCATGACGGTAAAAAACCTTTCTCTGTTAGAGAGTATTTTATTCTTAGTACATTAGCCCCTTCTTTGAATCTTAAATATGACGCTGATGAAATTCCTTTCTCTGTAAAACCAGACAAAAAAGTTTCTCCTGAGCAGATGTTCGCTTTCTATAGAGAGACTTATGAGGGTACTGAGTTTGACCAGGTAAAGAATTTCTATGTAGAGGTTGAGAGAAAGAGAAAGAACGAGAAAGGTGAGACCGAGTATTATAAAGAGATTGCATGTCCGGTATCTACTTTTATGACAGGTGATATGAGAACTCTTTTGAATACCATCAAACCGGGAGTTACAGAGAGAACCAGAACAATTGCAGTTATCCAGTGCTCTTATTCACACATTATGCAGTGCCGTGACTGGTTGCCTGATGAGGTTGGTGGAGTTGCTTACTTCTCATTTGATAATCCTGCTCAGAGCCCTAGAATTCCTATTTATGCTGGAGCTACACAGCTTCCTAAGAACTGGGATGTTTGCGGACAGCACAGATACCGTGAGGATGCAGCTATCTGGTCATACAGGGAGACCAACAGAATCTCAACAATTGACTGGCACAAGACAAGAGGTTTGTTGGAGCCTCAGGTTGCATACTATGAGAAACAGATGATGCAGGAGAACCCTGTAGTAGAGAAAGAGGTTGCAGAGCTTGTTAAAGAGGGTAAAAAGGAGGAGGCTGCAAAGGTGTTGAATAATTATACACAGAAGTATGCTTCTGCTACTGCAAAAACTTGGGAAGATCTTAAAGCAGATCTTTGGACTATTTTTATCCGCAGTATGTAAATTGCACCTTGAGATTACGGTCTCATATTTATAACATAAAAAGAGGTGTTCCGCAATGGACACCTCTTTTTATGTTATGTTTGTTTTGGACTATTTTGCAAAGCTTACTGAACGGGTCTCGCGGATTACAGTAATTTTTACCTGGCCCGGATAAACCATTTCGTCCTGAATCTTCTTGGCAATATCAATTGACAACTGCTCTGCCTGCTGGTCAGTTACCTGCTCGCTGCCAACAATTACTCTTAGCTCGCGGCCAGCCTGGATAGCGTAAGTTTTGGTAACGCCAGGGTAGGATAGGGCAATGTTCTCCATATCCTGAAGTCTCTTAATGTAAGACTCGATAACCTCTCTTCTTGCACCAGGTCTTGCACCTGAAATGGCATC
>JAZTYE010000102.1:0-9199 GCA_045636765.1 Candidatus Egerieisoma sp. | reverse complement strand
GAAATAAGAGCTGAGCAGGTTATCAGGCCTAATATTGAAAACGAGAGAACTAAAAGTTCTACAGTTACGCTACTGGGAGGTTCCAAAATTTATAATGTATTGGTTTAGGGTGCAAATATAGTTATTTTTCTTTTACTGAGTACTTTTCCAGCAAAAAGAGTGGATGATATTGCATTTTGGCCTCACGCAGACCCAAATCTCCTGCATCATCTTCTCTATTTATATATTTTACAGAGAGTTCCCCTGTTGTCTCATCTTTAACAACAGTGTTTCTGAGAAACTCATTTGCAATTGTCGGATATGCCCCCACAATATCTGCATAAGCTTTTTCTATATGCACAAGCAGGGTGTCTGAATTGGTCTTTTCCGCTATGGTAAAAGCTACAACCTCACCATTGAGACGGAGCACACCGCCGCAAAGTCCAAGCTCCTGAAAATTGTCAAGCGCATTCTTTACAGAGCACGATTCGCTTTGCATTGAAGGATCCTTGCCGCACCCATATTTTGCACACCATTTGAGACTCATCTCCATGCATTCCCGCAAATTCTCCTTCCCGACAGCTTCATAACTCCATCCCTCCTGCCTCTTGAATCGGGAAACAAAATTCCTCTTGCTCTGAAACTTCTTACCACGGAGGAATGTAAGGTCCTCTGCAGAGTAGATATAATCAAAGGAGTTGCGGTGAGGCTCAAATGAGAATTTGTCGGGGAAAAGGGACTCCAGTACCTCTTTCTGCTCTTGCTGCACCGATGCCATCCTAAATGGGAAACCATTCTCACGGGCATCTGCCATACATTGCTCTATAAGCTGCACCAGCTGCTGCTGAGTACCCTTTCCTGCTGGGAAAAGATACATAGGAGCAGGTGCACCATGCGGATGGAACCTTACAACAAAAAAATCTTCTGTGCGGCAAACTCTGGAGTTCATTATATCCCTCCAAATGAACAGCACGGTAAAATTAAATTCAGTTGCCCGATTATCTGAATAACCGAGCAACTGACGCATCCAATCTTTGTCTTGTAATGTAATCTCTTTAAATTCCATATCTTACAACTCCAACCACTCTTTAAGGGTAGCAATGGCCTCCTGTTTCATAGGCTCAGGCAAAGTTGAAATTCTTGCCCTGTGGCTACCGTTTGGCTCAATGTAAAGCTTCATGCTCTGGCGCCCTTTACCTTTCTTCTTAAGTTCCTCGTTCTCTACAGGTGCTACTGGCATAACTGCACTCCAAGGGTCAAACTGGCCATAGATGAACATCATTTTTGAATCAGTCTTTGCAAGGAATTTCTTCACTTTCTTGTAAAGGTACTTGTCAAACTTGAATGTCTGGCTCTGAGGTACAAACAATTTGTTGAGATAACCCTCTGCATCTTTTATGGTAAGCAACCCTTTGAAAGGTTTTGTATCATAGCCGTAGTAGCCAAGCTCTTTGGCAGCCTGAACAAAGAACGGAGCAGAATCTCCACCCTCTGCAAAATAATCAGGGCCGCTTACAGCTATCATAAAGTCAAACATCTGTTTGTCTGTAGCAGTTGCAGGATCTGGAATGGTGGATGTCTTCATGCCCCACTGCCAGAAGGCAAACGGGAACTCCAATACGCAATAATCATAAACAGCATCCATGCTTATTTTGTATGTGTAGTTCTTCTCTGCAGAAAGTTTCTCAAACAGAGGCTTTATAGTAGCTCTTCTTTTCAGGAACTCAGTCTGGAATGCCTTTAATTTTGCGCGGTCCTCAGGAGTACCTGCATACTCAGCAAGGAAAGGCTCATGACGTCCATCCTCTACACCTTTACAAAGAGGACCCACATATGGAACAGAAACATCAAGATCCTGTGGATAATAAGCTGTATAGAACATGGTTGTCTGACCACCCTTACTTATACCTGTAGCAATCCATTTCCCCTTCAACACCTGTCTTAGAGTTTGGTTCACATTATGAAGATCTGCAGCCTCATTTACAGCTGTCATATAATCCCAGTTAAGCGTTTCAGGTGTAATTGTTGAATCATCCTGCATAAACGGAACAGACTCCAGGAAGTATCTGTGCTCAACAACAACAAGGTTGGTGTTGAATAGTCTTGAAACCTCCTCGCGGTATCTTGGATTAAGACCGTAAGCAGCACCATAACCTTCAGTAACTATTACTGTAGGGGCATCATAATCTGCAACAGCTACAATAACCCTCTGCTTATAAGTTCCCTTTGCAGGATTACTGTGATCTATAGGCTGCTCAAAGAACATTACGTATTTCTCCTTAAAAGGATTCTCCATTTTTTCAGAAACCTCAAGTTTCTTAATTCCGCTTATATTGTTGAACTGAGACAATTTCTCAGGCAACTGTGCAAACGCCGGCGCCACAAGAAGCATTGCCAGCACCAAAGCCAAAATTCTATTGAATATTGTTTTCATATATTGTTTATTTTAAGTGGTACAAATTTACAATCTTATTCCAAAATATAAAACACTCCCCCACAGAAGAAAATATGTCTCCATTGGGGTATAAAAAATGCATCTACGTGCTCTGTAGAGGGAATTAATCCGGAAGGGAAACATTTCTTACTCCAGAAGGTACTAAATTAGAAAACTGTGACACATTATACGCTATTAATATAATCTACTGTTTATATGAATATTATACATATTATTCGTCTATTTTCTTTACACATTTTGCCATATTGTAAAATATTTTTACATTTGCAGTAATATTAAGTTTTTCAACACTTTATAAAAAGGGATAAAAATGGAAAGAATTGAGGGTACCGTATTGGTTTCAGATAAAAACAGGGGATTGCTCACAGCTTTGGTGCTGCTTTTGCATAAATTTTTCAGCAAGGTAATTACAGAGGAGAATCCGCAAAGGATTGTTGAGCTGGTGGCCGCGGGTGATATTGACATTGTGGTTCTGGATGCCGGGAATAATGGAACCTCCGGTAAGGATGAGTGCTCAAACATAATAAGGGAGATTACTGCTCTGGGGCAGAATGTGCAGGTGGTTGTCCTTACCAATTTTGGACAGAGCCATCTGGCTATGGAGCTTGCAGATGCCGGAGCTTTTGATTTTGTCATAAAGCCATGGAACAATGAGAAATTGCTGGTTACCCTAAGGAATGCATATACAATGAGAAAACTTTCCAGTATGCTCAAAAAGGTTGGCATGTCTGAAGAGAATATGGATAGTGAGGGGGAAAGGAGCCAGAAGCTGTCGGGAAGGGGAAAAGGGGAAGAGAGAGTGTTTACTCTGGAGCAGATGGAGAGAAAAATGATGAGGGCTGCCGTTAAAAGGTGCAAGGGTAATATCTCCATGGCTGCAGAACAACTGGGAATTACAAGGCAAACTCTGTATAACAAGGGTAAGAAATATGAGCTATTTGATTAAAAATATTAACTTTGCAGGTTCATAACAGGAATAGAAACGTAAATTTTATATAGAATGAAGAATTTTGTTGAAGAGCTTACCTGGAGGGGAATGATCCACACAATGATGCCAGGTACTGAGGAGCAGCTTATGAAAGAGTGCACTGCTGCGTATGTGGGTATTGATCCTACTGCAGATTCATTGCACATTGGACACTTGGTAAGCATTATGATGCTCAAGCATTTCCAGAACTGCGGACATAAACCATATGCGCTTATTGGTGGTGCTACAGGAATGATTGGAGACCCTTCTATGAAGAGCGCAGAGAGAAATCTTTTGGATGAGGAGACCCTTAACCACAATATTATTGCAATTAAGAAGCAGCTTTCCAAGTTTTTGGATTTTGATTCTGACAAGGAGAATGCGGCAGTTCTTGTAAACAACTATGACTGGATGAAGGATTTTTCTTTCCTTGCATTCATTAGAGATATTGGAAAGCATATTACTGTAAACTACATGATGAGCAAGGATTCTGTTAAGAAACGCCTTTCTGGCGAGGCTAGAGAGGGTATGTCGTTTACAGAGTTCTCTTACCAGCTTGTTCAGGGTTATGACTTCCTGTATTTGAACCAGCACAAAAACTGCAAACTTCAGATGGGTGGAAGCGACCAGTGGGGCAACATTACTACAGGTACTGAGCTTATCCGCAGAAAAACCGGTAATGAGGCATTTGCACTTACTTGCCCTCTAATCACAAAAGCAGACGGCGGTAAATTTGGCAAGACAGAGAAAGGAAATATCTGGTTGGATCCTAACTACACTTCTCCATACACTTTCTACCAGTTCTGGATGAATGTTGGCGATGAGGATGCGGAGAAATACATAAAGATCTTTACCATGTTGGATAAAGAGACCATTGAGAATGCCATTGCACAGCACAAAGAGGCTCCTCACATGAGAATTCTGCAGAAACTTCTTGCAAAAGAGATTACAATTATGGTTCACAGCGAGGAGGAGTACAACAAGGCTGTTGAGGCTTCAAACATGTTGTTTGGCAATTCAACTCAGGAGGCACTCCAGAAACTTGATGAGCAGACATTCCTTTCTGTATTTGACGGAGTTCCACAGCATGAGGTTTCTAAAGAGAAACTTGGTGGCAACATTATAGATATGTTGGCAGTTGAGACAAATATCTTCCCGTCTAAAGGAGAGTGCCGTAAAATGATTCAGGCAAACGGCCTAAGCATTAACAAAGAGAAATTCACTGATGTGAATGGAGTGTTAGCAGAAGATAAATTGATTAACGGTAAGTATATTCTTGTTCAGAAAGGTAAGAAGAATTACTTCATCATTAAGTTCAACTAATTTACATATAAATTACCACAATTATGGAAGGAGAGAGCACAAGACAACAGAAAATTGGAAAGCAGCTGCAGAGAGATCTTGCCGAGATTATACGAGGTAAGGGAATGGCTGCATTTGGCGGAGCAATGGTTACAGTAAGCGAGGTGAGAGTTAGTCCTGACCTCTCCTTTGCAAAAGTTTTTGTAAGCATTTTCCCTTCTGCCAAAGGAGATATGGTAATGGAGACCCTGCAGAACTCTGTAAAACAGATAAGGGGTGAGTTGGGAAGATTGGTTGCCAAACAGTTCAGAATTGTTCCTGAAATTGCTTTTTACAGAGACAGTACACTGGACTATGTGGAGCATATAGATGATCTGCTAAAGAAATAGGGAGATGAACACTCCGCTACATATTGCCTTAAGGTACCTGTTTGCAAAAAAAAGACATAATGTAATAAACATTATATCAATAATAAGCGCTGCGGGTATAGCAATAGGGAGTATGGCGCTGGTACTCATACTTTCTGTATATAACGGCTTTGATAACTCCATAAAGAACATTTATGAGAGTTACAAAGCCGATTTTGTTATTACGCCATCAGTAGGCAAAACATTTGAGGTAACACCGGAGAATCTGGCTCAAATAGAGGATATAAAACATATTGCCCAAGCAAGTACTGTACTTGCAGAAAATGCATATATCAAGTATGATAACAGGGAAGCAATAGTTCAAATAAGAGGTGTTAATAATCTGTATCTTAAGCATAACCATATATTGGAAAATATAATAGAGGGGTCTCCTGAATTTTTTCATGGAGAGACAAAGTATGCAGTAGTAGGCCAGCCTCTTGCATACCATCTTGCCCTTAAGACCAGGTTTATTACACCCCTGGAGATATACTTTCCACAGAAATCGGGAACAATCTCTGTTGTAAATCCTCTGGATGGGCTAAACACTTTAATATTGCGTCCCAGTTCTGTTATAAAGACAGGTAGCGAAAACCAGGAAAACATCATATATATTGATGATGAAAGTGCCCATAAACTTACCGGTACTCCTCAGAGCCGGTACAGCAGCATAGAGGTATATCTTGCCCCCTATAACAAACAAAATCTCAACCAACGGGAAATGAAAGAGATATCCCAGTCTCTTAAAAAGATATTTCCCCAATGCAGCGTAAAAGACAAACAACAACAGAACAGTACCCTATATAAAGTAATTAAAGCTGAGAAATTTGCCGTTTACCTTATATTGTTCTTTGTAATAATCATAATCTCCATAAATATTTTCAGCTGCCTGAGTATGCTTGTTACAGAGAAACGGGAAGATATTGAGACATTTCTAAGCCTTGGTGCTACAAAAGAGCTTATAATTAAAATTTTTCACTTGCATGGATTCCTCATTTCTCTTACAGGATGCACTATAGGAACCTGCATTGGCATCATACTTGCCGCTATCCAACAAAAATTCAAAATAATATCAATATCAGGCAGTTATATTATTGATGCATACCCTATAGACCTAAGATTTACAGATATCCTTATCATTTTTATAGGGGTTACAGGAATAGGTTTTATAATCTCTTGGCTACCTATGAAAAAAATTTTTAAAAATTGATGCAACGTTTTTTATACCTAATGCATCTTATTAGTGTAGGTTTAGGTTTTAGTACACAAAAAGGGACATCCGTATGTAGTAGCGGGGTCCCTTTTTAATTTTTCCTGAAAACTACCTTTATTATTTCCTGAATATACCAAAGAAAGAGGATCCGCTCCCACTCATTGAGGCATAAACGGCTCCTTGTGCATACAACTGCTCCTTATATGGTGCCAGTTCCGGAATCTTGGCAAATACAGTTGTCTCAAAATCATTCACAACACAATTTTTCCACTCCTCAACCGGCTCTGCCAGCATTTGGACAAGCTGTCGGGAGTCAAATTTTTCTCCGTTCTGAGCCCTTTTGTTGCGTGGAACTATTCCTCCATAAGCTGCTCCTGTAGAGACAAAATAAGGGGGGAAAACAAGCTTTATCTCATAATTTTCCAAAGGGTATATTTTTACTGGTTCCAATATCTCCCCTCTTCCTGTTCCCAACATTGGTTTATTGTAGATAAAGAAGGCGCAGTCACTGCCCAAAGTTGCTGCATACTCAGCCAAACGGAGATCAGAGATTCCCAAAGAGAACATCTCATTAAGTCCTTTAAGGGTAAATGCCGCATCAGATGAACCTCCTCCCAAACCTGCACCTACCGGGATTTTCTTATACAGATGTATGGCAACCGGTGGAATGTTATAATCTGCTTTAATGGCATTATACGCCTTAATACAAAGGTTGTCCATAGGGTCTCCAGGGTATTCTATTCCGTATTGGTGCATAGAAAGCTCAGGAGCCTCTACAATCTCCAGAATATCCAACGGGCCATCCAATATAGGGTAAAAGAGGGTCTCAAGGTTATGAAACCCATCCTCCCTCTTTTCCAATACATTCAGCCCTATATTTATTTTAGCATTAGGGTATAGAATCATATTATCAACCACATTTAGAATATCCGCAATTCATACATACCAGGCAACCCTCCTGATATACCAGATTATTTGAGTTACATTTAGAACATTTCTTTCCTGTATCATCTTTGGTTCCATCTGGAATATAGCGTTTTAAGCTGCGCTCAACACCATTTTTCCAGGTATTGATAGCTTCACTGTCCAATGAAAGGCCATTGATAAGATTAAGTACATCTACAATAGGCATTCCGTGACGCAAGACTCCCGAGATAAGTTTTGCATAGTTCCAGTACTCTTTGTTGAACATATGGGAAATACCGCCTACAATGTTTGTATATCCGTATTTGTCTACAAAATGGAAATCGTAACGGGTAACACCTGTCTTAACATCTTTCTCTTTAACAATGAATCCGCTCTCTACAGATTTAGGGATGTTTCTGCTATCCTCGTCTACAAGACCGGTAAAGATCTCATACGGAGCGCCATTAAGCTTACCTACAAGGGCGATCCATTTTTCTTTGCCGTTGTTGAAACGGATAACGTCTGCCTCCAATGATTTTGGTCTCTCTTTTGGTTTAAGAGAAACTGTCTCCTTTTTCTCCTCTTTTGCAGCAACAAGTACTCCTGCTCTTGAGCCGTCCCTGTAAACTGTAACACCTTTACAACCAACCTCCCAGGCAGTTTTATAAACATTTGCCACAAGCTCCTCGGTAACAGAGTTAGGCAAGTTTACAGTTACACTAATAGAGTGGTCAACCCATTTCTGTATGCAACCTTGCATCTTAACCTTAGCCACCCAGTCTATATCTGCAGATGTAGCTCTGTGGTAAGGTGATTTCTCTACCAAGGCCTCAACTTCTGCAACAGACATCTTCTTGACATTCTCTGCCGGAACTCCGTTAACCTCACACCATGTCAGGAACTTATGATGGAATACATAATACTCCTCCCAGCAGTCTCCAACATCATCCTTAAATGTAATTACAGCATTCTTGTCATTAGGATTAACCTTTCTTCTTCTAATATAGAATGGTAGGAATACAGGCTCTATTCCCGACGTAGTCTGGGTCATAAGGTAAGTTGTTCCTGTAGGGGCAATTGTAAGAAGAGAGATATTTCTTCTTCCAACCTTGCTCATAAGCTCATACAATGCAGGGTCTGCAGTACGGATTCTGTCAATCATAGGATTGTTTGCCTCTCGAGCAGTATCATAGATTGGGAATGCCCCCCTCTCAGAAGCCATGTTTACAGATGATCTGTACGCCTCTACTGCAAGATTTCTCTGAACCTCAACAGCAAAATCAATAGCTTTGTCTGAACCATATCTCATACCAAGGGCAGCCAACATATCACCCTCAGCTGTGATACCCAAGCCTGTACGTCTTCCGCCAAGTGATTTGGCTTTGATTTTCTCCCACAATTCAAGCTCTGTTCTCTTAACATCCTCAGTCTCAGGATCTGAAGCAATTTTGGCAAGGATTGCCTCAATTTTCTCCATCTCAAGGTCAATAAGGTCATCCATAAGCCTCATTGCCTTACCTGAGTGCTCCTTGAACAGATCCATATTGAATTTTGCCTCTGGAGTAAACGGATTCTCTACATATGAGTAAAGGTTAAGGGCTATAAGACGGCAAGAATCGTATGGACATAGTGGAATTTCTCCACACGGATTGGTACTTACAGTTCTGTAACCAAGATCTGCGTAGCAGTCTGCTACAGACTCTCTAAGCACTGTATCCCAGAACAATACACCCGGCTCAGCAGATTTCCATGCATTATGCACAATCTTTTTCCAGATGTTCTGCGCATTCACCATTTTTGAAACTTTTGGTTCTGCGGCATTTACAGGATATTTCTGCTCATATTGCTCCCCTGAAAGTGCAGCTTTCATAAAGTCATCGTCAATTTTTACAGAGACATTTGCGCCTGTAACTTTTCCCTGCTCCATTTTGGCATCAATGAATTTCTCACTGTCGGGATGCTTGATGGAG
>JAZTYE010000101.1:0-3645 GCA_045636765.1 Candidatus Egerieisoma sp. | reverse complement strand
CTTGTGAGCCATAAACTTCTAAATTTTAAAAATTAAGCAATTGATTCAATTTGGATTTGTGTCAAACACTGGCGGTGACCGTTCATTTTCTGATAGCCTTTACGACGTTTCTTTTTGAACACTAGCACCTTGTTACCTTTAACGTGGTCTAGAACAGTTGCTTTAACAACTGCGCCATCAACGTAAGGAGCACCAACTTTAACAACACCCTCGTTGTCGGTTAACAATACTTTTTCAAAAGAGATTGAGGCACCTACCTCATCCTGTAGGCGGTGTACATAAATTTTTTTACCAGCCTCAACTTTAAACTGTTGTCCTGCAATGTCTACGATTGCGTACATTTTAATTTGTTTTTACGGGTTATGATAGTAAGCGGTTAACTCTAATTAACTCTTATTCAGTAGCTTAGCTATCTTTTTTATTAATTATGGACCACAAAAATAATACTTTTTATCTATTACACAAAAAATCTTTTTAATTTCGCATAAATTAACACTCCAAGCAGAAGAATGGAATCACCTTTTGAATACAACAAATATGTATCTGGAGCCCAGTTTATTGGGAGAAGCAAAGAAGTTGCCCATTTGTGCAGCCTGGTAAGGGAAAAAAAGAATGTACTTATATACGGCCCGGCAAAAATTGGCAAAAAATCACTCGTATACAACTCCATTGAGCTCCTCAGACATGACAAAGATGTAACTTTCTGCAACCTTGACCTTTTTAACATAAGGTGCATAGAGGCCATGATGCTCATATTTACAAATGAGGTAGTCTCCCATTTTGCGGCATCACGTACAGAATGGAATGTAATCCACCAGAAATACATCCCTTCATCTCCATATGTACTTGAGAGTGCATCACAAAACCCAAAATTCACATACACAGAAAAAAATCTCCTCTCAGACAAACAAATAGAGGAAATTCTCATGCTTCCCGAGCATCTTGCGCAGGAATACGGAACCCATGTAATATTCTACATAAGGCAGTTCCAGGATATCCTCCTTTTTGATGACTTTCACAGAATCTTTCTTCTGTTGGAAAAAGTGTGGAAAAAACATACATCCACCAATTATATCATAACCGGAGACAGGTTCAATGCCATGGAAGAGATATTCCATGAGAAAAAGTACTTCTACCAATTTGCAGACCAGATTGAGATAAACCCTATAGATGAAAAAATCTTTACGGACTATATAGTAAAGGGATTCCTCAAAGCAGGAAAAATCATCTATCCGGAGCAGGCAGCATCCATTTACAATGCTGTAGAGGGAGACCCGTGGTACACACAACACCTGGCCTCAATATGTCTTAGCCTTACCAAAGGATATGTAAACGAAGGAATAGTCAAACAGGCTATCCAGCACCTTATAAACCTACATGACTATGAATTCCATTCAATAGTGTTCAGTTTGAGCAAATACCAGACAAGAATGATAAAGGCAGCCCTTGAGGGGGTTGTAAAATTCACCTCTGCAGATGTCCTTGACAAATATAAGCTCAACTCTTCTGCCAATGTCAGCAGACTAAAGGAGGCACTGGCAAAAAAAGAGATAATAACATTCAATGACAAAATGCCGGCAACTTTCCTTGACCCGCTGTTCAAGCTCTGGTTTACCAACTACTTTTTTGCAGAATAAATATGGACAAGAAAAACATAGTAGTGCTCAGCGGCGCAGGAATAAGCGCTGAGAGCGGAATACAGACATTCCGTGGCGGAAACGGACTTTGGGACAATTACAAAGTGGAAGAAGTTGCCTCAATAGACGGCTGGCACCGCAACAGGGCCCTTGTGCTGGAATTCTACAACAAAAGGAGAGCAGAACTTGCCAAGGCACAACCCAACTCGGCACATATAGCTGTAGCAAAACTTGAGGAAAAATACAATGTAACTGTAGTTACACAGAATATAGATGATCTGCACGAGAGAGGAGGCAGCACCAATATAATCCACCTCCATGGAGAAGCCACCAAAGCCCGCAGCGAATACGCAGACTACTCCCCTACCTATGAAATAGGCTACAACCAGCTCAATATTGGAGACCTTGCTCCCGACGGAGGCCAGCTCCGCCCCCATATTGTATGGTTTGGCGAGGCAGTACCTGAGCTCACCCGCGGCGCACGGGCCGTGGAGAAAGCGGACATCCTTATAATCATAGGAACATCCCTTAATGTCTATCCGGCCGCAAGCCTTGTGCACTACGCAAAAAAAGGATGCAGAATCTACCTTATAGACCCTGCCCCAATGAACCTCAATATCCCCGGATTCACACAGATCCAGGCCCCGGCAACAGAGGGAATGAGGCAGTTGCTGGAGATATTGGAGCTATAAAAAATGACAAGGTCGGGACAAAATCACTTTTGCCCCGACCTCTACTTCAAACACTACTTGTTTTAAAATTCTGGTTAAATTTTTTTATGAGTGATCTCCTGTACACTCAACAATATCTGCAGTAGAACTACTTGTTTCTCGTTTACCAATAATAGTATTCAATGGACTATTATCCTTATTGCATGAGTATACTGTACCTCTACTGTAATTACCTATAACACCACCTATGTCACCTTGTGAAGCTGTTATTACACCATAGTTAATACTATTCTTTACAGTTCCGCCATTCAGATTTCCTATGATGCCACCTGTGCCGGTTATATTGCTGCCATAACCACCACTACCAAAAGAACCATGACCGCCACCAGTTATATTGCCATAATTTGCGCAACTTATTATTTCACTCTCCATGTCCCACTGTGATCCAGACCGTCCTGCTATTCCTCCTGTTCTGGAGCCATTATTTGCATACCCTCCTGTCACATTACTCCTATTAATACAGTTTTTAACTTTATACATGTTCGCTCCTACTACTCCACCTGTACCACTTATATCAGCATCAAATTGAGCTGTACCACCCTTTACATTTCCATATATTATACAATTTTCAATTATACCATAATTTAAACCTGCCAGAATACCGGTATTAGTATTCTCTGCAGCTCCAGACATATTGGTTACTGTATTTCCTCCTGTAACATCTAAATTAAGAGTGATATTTTTTGCTATTGAACGAAAATCATCATTGCCATCCAGAAATCCGAACAATCCAAAACTATATTCATCTTGAACAGTTGAATTAGCATACTGTGAAACCAATACACCACTGATGATATGGCCATTACCATCCAATACTCCCACAAACGTAGAAGTATCTTTTTTCTTACCTCTACCTATCGGTATCCATGGGTTGGATTCTGAACTGCTTATTACAAGATTATGCATGAGTTTGTAATATTTATTATCGTTATTCACACTGCCAAGCAACCACTGCAAATGTCCTGCTGTAACAATCTCATAAGGAGAACCCTCCGTTCCTTCACCCGCTGGAACTGTGGCAGAGGTGCCGGATGTCCATACATAATCAGGTGTTTCAGTAAGGGTCAATTCAGTTTCATAAAGGGTACCAGATTTAATTGACTTGGTTAGTTGTATTGTTGCAGTGTACATTGAGTTTGTAGTGTGTACCTCAAGTGCCATTTCTTTTGGCTCTGTCACTTCAATGGCTGGCAAATAAACATATACCTGCTCGGTATTGTTTGCAAAGACATTTATACTGCACTTATTGTCACTGTCGGGAGTAATGGCAAGATCAG
>JAZTYE010000100.1:0-28472 GCA_045636765.1 Candidatus Egerieisoma sp. | reverse complement strand
ACTGCAAATATTAAAAAAGATTAAAAAATAACAAACACCTACAAATCAGCCATTTCTTTGTAGATTATTGACTTTTTTAGTCTTTTGTAGATGTTTGTAATACAAAAATTATTTGCCGATGCAAAACCTCCCAAATATATTACCCAATATCTCCTCGGTATTTATCTCACCAACAATGCTTCCAAAATGGTACAGCGCTTCGCGGATGTCCTGAGCTACCAAATCAGTAGGAATACCAGAAGCCAAGCCGTCCTCTACGCGGTCTAGGGCTATTTGGGCGTCCATGAGGGCCTGATAGTGGCGTACGTTGGTTACAAGGGTGCCTGAGCTTGCAGCTGAGTTTGAGAGGGCTCCCTGGCTTTCAACAAGCACTGAGCGCAACGCATCTACATTCAGCCCTTTTTTAGCTGAGATTGGAAGTACTTCAATAGGGGCAAGGGTATGCTCTACGCATAGGTCCTTGATCTTCTCCAGCTGTGCGTCAACTCCGTTTGCAGAGGTTTCATCCATCTTGTTAAGTAGGATGATGAGCTGCTGTCGGGAAGAGACTTTTCCAATAAGGTTGGTTATGCTGCTGGCAAAGTTCTCTGGGCGGGTGGCGTCAAGGACAAGGATTACCACTGAGGCTGATTTGAGCTTCTGGTATGTGCGTTCTATTCCTATTATTTCTATGGTTTCTTTGGTCTCGCGGATTCCTGCGGTGTCAATGAAGCGGAAGGTTATGCCTCCAAGGTTCATGGTGTCTTCAATTACGTCGCGGGTGGTTCCGTGGATGTTTGAGACAATTGCCCTCTCTTCTCCAACCAAAGTGTTCAGCAATGTACTTTTGCCGGTATTGGTTGCTCCAACTATTGCTACCGGTACTCCGTTTTTAATTACGTTTCCAAGGCTGAAGCTCTCAATCAGTTGTGTTACACGGCCAGAAACTGCGCCAAGCAATTGCGTAAGCTGGGTACGGTCTGCAAATTCCACATCTTCCTCGCTGAAATCCAGCTCAAGTTCCATCAGTGATACAAGGTTAAGCAGGTCATCGCGCATAACTTTAAGTTCTGCGGAGAAACCGCCTTTCATCTGCTGCATTGCTACACGGTGAGCTGCCTCGGTCTCCGATGAGATAAGGTCTGCAACTGCTTCTGCCTGGGCAAGATCTAGCTTGCCGTTAAGGAAAGCTCTCTTTGAGAACTCACCAGGCTCTGCCATTTTAACTCCAAGGCTGAGAAGAAGTTTGAGAATCTCCTGTACAATATATTGTGAGCCGTGGCAATAGATCTCCGCACTGTTCTCTCCTGTGTACGAGTGTGGAGCACGGAAGGTTACTACAAGACACTCGTCTATAAGTCTGTCACCATCCTTTATTGCGCCAAACTGCATTTTGTAGGGTAGGGGAGCCTTCCCTGAGGCAGAAGTAAATATCTTCCCCAGAATTTCAGGTGTATCCTCACCGCTCAACCTTATAACTGCAATGGCACCCTGCCCCTGTGGGGTAGAAAGCGCACAAATATTTGTATTCAAGTATTCCATTATATTCCTCTTCCCGATAATTTATTTCTTTAAGAAACAAGTCTTGAGCACAATGCTGCTTCCATCAATTTTGCAGTCAACCTCTTCAGGATCTTCGGTAAGGCGGATGCTCTTTACCTTTGTTCCGCGTTTGATTACCATTGAGGAGCCTCTTACTTTAAGATCTTTGATTACAACAACAGCGTCACCGTCAAAAAGTTCTGCTCCGTTGCTGTCTCTTGGAACAGTGTTCTCTTCTGCCGCTGCCTCTTCACCTGCATGGAATTCGTGCATACAGTCAGGGCATACATAAAGTGATCCGTCAAAGTAAGTATATTCACCGCCGCATTTTGGGCATTTAGGAGTTTCGTTCATAAAAGTTCTATTTAAGTTTAAGTGCAACAACATTTTCTACATGGTGGGTGTGAGGGAACATATCTACAGGGCGTACTGCGGTAATTTCATATTTCTCACTCAAGATGGCAAGGTCACGGGCCTGTGATGCCGGGTTGCAGCTTACGTAAACCATACGTTTTGGGGCTGCCTCAAGCAATACTGCTGCCACATCGGGGTGGATACCTGCGCGAGGCGGGTCAAGGACTACAATGTCGGGATGACCATTCTCCTCAATGAACTTGCCTGTAAGCATATCCTTCATGTCTCCTGCATAGAAGTGTGAATTGGTGATTCCATTATTGGCAGCGTTTATCTTTGCATCATCAATTGCCTCCTGAACATACTCAATTCCAACTACTTTCTTAGCTTTCTTGCTTAGGAACAGACCAATTGTACCTGTACCGGTGTATAGGTCATAAAGAACCTCATCACCTTTAAGGTCTGCAAACTCACGTACCACGCTGTAAAGTCTGTAAGCCTGTTTTGAGTTGGTCTGGTAGAATGATTTTGGACTTATACGGAATTTGATATCCTCCATTGTGTCATAGATACAGTCCTCGCCATAGTATTTTATACAAGGAAGGTCTCCAATTGAATCATTCTTTTTGCCGTTTATTACATAGTGAAGAGAGGTAATCTGAGGGAACTTGGCAATAAGGGCATCCAGCAAACCGCAACGCAATGCCTCATCCTCATGGAAGAATACCATAATGAGCATTACATCACCGTTGGAAGCTGTACGTACAATCATGTTGCGCAAGAATCCAACCTGCTCACGCAAATCAAAGAATGAAAGTCCGTTCTCAATTGCGTATTCGCGCACAAAATTGCGGATTGAATTTGAAGGCTCAGCCTGCAGATGGCACTCCCTAATATCAAGTACTTTGTCAAAGAAACCGCTTATATGGAAACCAAGTCCAAGGCGGTCAACTGGTGAAATGGCCTCAGGGTCTTCTCCGGTAAGTAACCAGCGGCGGTTTGAGAATGTAAATTCCAGTTTGTTGCGGTAGTTCTCAACCTCCTCTGAACCAAGTATTGGAGTAATCTCAGGGAGCTGAAGATGTCCTATACGGGTCAGCTGGTCTACAACCTGCTGCTGTTTGTATTTCAATTGCAAATCATATGGAAGTGCCTGCCACTTGCAGCCGCCACAAACGCCGTAATGCTTGCAGAAAGGCTCAACACGTAGGGGAGAGGGTTTTACCATATTAACCACAATTCCCTCCATATATCCGCTCCTTTTGCGGGTAAGTCTAACATCTACTATATCTCCAGGAATACACTGGGGCACAAACAGTACCTTCCCATCTACACGTGCAAGTGCATTTCCCTCTGCTGCAACAGATTCTATCTCTACATTGTACAGTACAATCTTATCTTTTCTCTTCATTATTTGTTGGTATTAGAGTCTATGGGTATTTTAACCCAAATTTTGTACAAAAATAACAAAAAATATGAGTAAATTTGACAAAATGACTAATAGCTATGAGACATAATATCTACAGACTTATCTTATTGCCTGCAGTGCTATTAATCTGCTCTTCACTAATGGCGCAGCAATTCAGAACAGTTACCGGAAAAGTAGAGGATGCCAACACCGGCTCACCTTTGCAATATGCATCAGTTCATCTGAAGAATTCCACTGTATCTACTGTAACCAACAATGAAGGTGAGTTTTCTTTTAAGGTACCTGCCGACAAACTTTCTGATTCATTGCAAATAAGTTACTTAGGTTATACCAACCAAATAGTTTCAGTAGCAGATTTCAATCCAAAAAGGGTAAAAAAGATAAAGCTTGTACCTTCCATTTTGGATATAAGGAGCATTACTGTAAGGACTGATGATGCAATGGATCTTTTTCAGTCTGCTTTTTCTCAAAAATCAAGGAAATTGAACTATATAGGAGAGCCCCGGGGAATGAGTGGCTTTTATAGGGAAATTATAAAGAAAGGGAGTAAGTATCTCATTCTTACAGAGGCTGTTGTGGATATAGTAAAGCAGTCATATACAAGTTTTTCTCCCGACAATATTGCAATTTATAAGGGGAGGACCAATACAAACAGGAATGTAGAGGATACTTTGTTCCTACAGCTGCAAGGAGGTCCGGTAACCTCATTGAATTTGGATATTGTTAAAGACCCTTTTGTGGGGACAGATATGCTGGCAGCAACACAATGCTATGAGTTCAGTATGGGACCTATGATGTTTATGGATGATTTCAATATCTATACAATAGATTTCAATCAGGTTCCGCAATTAGATGAAATTTTGTACAGAGGTAGAATTTATCTCGAGAGCCAGACACTTGCAATTGTTAAGATTGATTTTGAGATGAACCTCAAGGATAAGCCTGATGCATGGAAACAGTTTGTCCGCAAGAAACCTGACAATATGCAGATAGGCGTTGATTGGGCAAAATATCAGGTGAATTATAAAAACTACGGCAACAAGTGGTATTTGGATTATGTAAGGATTGATTTGAGGTTTAATGCCAAATATAAAGGCAAGATACTAAAGAATAAATATGATATAACTACTGAGCTGGCAATAACAGATGTTGATAATAAACAAGCATCAAAGATTCCTTATTCAAGCAGATTAAAGATGAAAGATATACTTCAGAAGAAGGTTGCAGATTTTAGGGATGACAGTTTTTGGGAGGATTACAACATTATCCAGCCAGATGAGAAAATAGAAAAAATTATAAATAAAATTATTAGGCAACTCAAGAAAAGAGACGATAATTAAGTAAATTTGGGAGTTGAAATAAAAGTTACACAATTTATATTATGTTAAATAGCACCACACAAAGGAAGCCTCTTCCCGAAAGATTACGTCCAACTACCCTAAACCAGTATGTTGGCCAGGAGCACCTTATTGGTCCTGATGCCATCCTCAGGAAGATGATAGAAGCCGGAAACATCTCCTCTTTTATCTTATGGGGCCCTCCAGGTGTAGGTAAAACAACTTTGGCTAGAATTATTGCAAGCAAACTTGACCGGCCATTCTACACCCTATCTGCTATCAGTTCTGGTGTAAAGGATATAAGGGAAGTTATAGAGAAAGCCAAAGGAAATACTCTGTTTACCCCAACTGCACCAATATTGTTCATTGATGAGATTCACCGTTTCAGTAAAAGCCAGCAGGATGCGCTTCTTGGTGCTGTTGAAGACGGTACTTTTACACTTATTGGTGCAACAACTGAGAATCCTTCTTTTGAGGTTATTAGTCCTTTGCTCTCAAGATGTCAGGTATATGTACTAAAAGAGATGTCTGTAGAAAACCTGGATACTCTTCTGCAGCGTGCCCTTACGGAGGATGAATACCTTAAAAAACTGAATATTACAGTTAAAGAAAAAGAACTTCTTTTCAGGTATTCCGGAGGTGATGCACGCAAGCTGCTCAACATTATAGAGATAATTACTTCCAGCTTCCCTCCTACGGCAGACATAACCATTGACAATAAAATTGTGCAGGAACGCCTTCAGGAGAATATTGCCCTTTATGACAAGAACGGTGAACAACACTATGACATCATCTCTGCCTTTATAAAGAGTATCCGCGGTTCAGATCCTAATGGAGCTGTATATTGGTTGGCACGAATGATTGCAGGTGGTGAAGATCCAATGTTCATTGCACGCAGAATGGTAATCTCTGCATCTGAGGATATTGGCCTGGCAAACCCAAATGCCATGCTTCTTGCCCAGGCTTGTCTTCAAACTGTGCATCAGATTGGAATGCCGGAAGGGAGGATCCCACTCTCTGAATGTGCTATATATTTGGCAACTTCACCTAAAAGCAATTCTGCATATATGGCAATAAATGAAGCACTGGAGAGGGTTCGCAGAGATGGTCCCCTACCCGTTCCACTCCACTTGCGAAATGCCCCAACAAAGCTAATGGCAGACCTTGGCTATGCAAAGGACTACAAATATGCCCATTCATATGAAGGCAATTTTGTAGATCAGGAGTTTCTTCCAGGCAAGTTGTCGGGAACCAAGTTCTATGAACCGGGGCAGAACTCCAAGGAAGCTGAAATGCGCAAACGGCTTGCATCCCAGTGGAAGAAGTACAATTATTGATTTTGTGGAATATATGTTTATCTGTTATTCAAAATAAAGTGTTCCAAAATGGTCCGGTCTGTGGAAGTTAGGTTTTTCAATTGCTATTGGATGCCAGCTCAAATAATGTTTCTGTGGCATATTGTCACCACATTTGTAGAAGTTGGCCTGAATTTTTCTTCCCTTAAGTGGTTTTACCTCAGAAAGGGAATATAGTTTCACCGGAAGGGCAACTGTAAGTTTCCATGTATATGGAAGGTTGCCGTTTTCAGCAAAAGTTTTTGTGCCAAAAGCCTCTGAGCCTAATGTAGATTCACGGCGGATCTGTGAAAGAATTTCATCTCCATAACGTGTACGGTCTGTCCTTTGTGCGCCACCGGCAAAAGTTCCTTTTCCAATACAGTTTAGCTCAAGGTTATAATACTCTCCCCCTTCACCTGGTATTGCAAAGAACTCAACACAAGAATCGGTGTACGGTTTGCTCCCTGCATCCTCTCCAAATTCAGCTTTAATATCATTCTCGGTAACAAGGTACTGGATGTATATCTCTTCCTCAGTGTAACCAATGCGGAATTTGACATCAGGATTATAATCCCCATTATAACCCTCCCAGTTTACACATGCAATGGATGAGTACTCAATCTCTTTTGCGTTGAAAGCATTCTCAATTTCAGCGGCAGAAGGCTTCGCTGAGCTAAAAGCAAGTTCTTTAACTACTAGGTCTACGTCTTTCATGTCTTCTTTTTTGTTGGCAATGCTTTTGCAGGATATAAGGATACCTGCAAAAGCTGCCATGGTAAATAGTTTTTTAAGTAAAGATGTATAAGTCATTTCAATTAATTGAATTTATATTTTACAAACAGCTCTATTGCCTGGTACTCTGCCATACCAAGCTTGTCATACAGAACGGCTGTATCATGGTTTCTTTCCTCGGCCCTTTGCCAGAACTCACGTTTGTCTGAGCCAGGGAACAACGGACGGTCTTTCTGTGACTGATGACGGAATATAGCCTCTCTCTTAATTTCCACCTCCTCAGGGCTTAGTGGTACAGCCATCTCTGCTTCTGCTACATCCCACTCCTGCCAAGCTCCACGGTACATCCATACCCTGCAGTCCTTGAACCACTCTTCTACGCGCAACTCCTCGCAAGCCTGTATTATTGCCTGGAAACACACCCTATGTGTGCCATGAGGGTCAGACAAATCTCCTGCAGCAAAAATCTGATGGGGTTTCACTTCCTGCAGCAAATTTTTTATGATCTCTATATCCTCCCTGCCTAGAGGTTTTTTCTTCACTCCTCCTGTCTCATAGAAAGGCATCTCAAGAAAATGGACTCTTTCCTCAGGAATTCCAAGGTATCTGCATGCAGATTTTGCCTCTCCACGTCGTATAGAGCCCTTTATCTCGCGGACATCTATAGGATCGGCCTCACCTGGATGTTTATGTTTGAGCTCTTCAATAACCCTGTTATATCTCTCGTTTGCCTCGTTATAGTCAAATCCATATATTTTTGCGCTTTCGCGTACAAAATCCATGTATTTTATTACATCATGGTCAAAAACTGCAATGTTGCCTGATACCTGGTAGGCAATGTGCAGTTCATGTCCATGCTCAGACAGACGTGCAACAGTACCTCCCATTGAAATTACATCGTCGTCGGGATGTGGTGAGAATACTATAACCCTCTTTGGAAACGGGTATGCCCTCTCAGGACGGGTTGAGTCATCTGCATTTGGCTTACCACCTGGCCATCCCGATATAGTGTGCTGCAGGTCGTTGAAAACTTTTATATTAATCTTGCTGGAAGGGCCATGTTCTGTTATAAGATCTGACATTCCGTTGTCGTTATAATCACGGTCTGTAAGCTTAAGAATAGGTTTGTCCAGTTTTTTGCATAACCAGAATACAGATTTCCTTATCATGTAGTCTGTCCATTCACATTTTCCTGTAAGCCATGGTGTGTCTATACGTGTAAGGTTTACAGATGCAGCGTCATCAATTATAATGCTCACATTTGAGTGCTGCTGAAGGTATGATGCGGGATTTTGGTCTGTAACGGGACCCTCTACAAGTTTCTTTATTGATGATGATTTGCCCTCACCCCATGCAAGCCAATATATTTTTTTGGCTTCAAGAATAGTTCCTATACCCATTGTAATTGCGTGATAAGGGACATATTCCACACCAAAGAAATCACTGGCGGCAGCTACCCTTGTTGTATGGTTCATTGTTATGAGTCGTGTGCGTGAGTTATAGGCTGATCCAGGCTCATTGCTTCCCATTCCGCTGGTAATAAGGATATCAATTCCTCCTACTGCTGCAATTTTCTCCTCGTAGCGGTTACAGTATGCAGCTATATCATCTGCTTTTGAACTGTTCAGGCAATGTATGTTTTCTGCAGGAATATCTGTAAGGTCAAATATATACTCTTTAAGGAAGCGGTAATGAGTCTGGAGTTCATTAGGATCAAGAGGATAGTACTCATCAATGGTGAATATCTCTATGTTTTTAAAGCTCACTCTTCCTTTCTGGTAAGCCTTTACCAGATATTCATATACTGGAATGCAGGCAGAAGATGCACCTAGGGCAAGTGAGCATTTTTTACCCTCATTAATCTTTTTGTTTGTAATGACAATAATCTCATCTACAATCATCTGTGCAGCATCTTCCTGCTCTCTGAAAATGCTTACAGGCAATTTTTCATATCTTCTGGAGAAATCTGTAAGGCTCATATTCCAATATATTTAAATTATTAACTACAATATAACCTGCTTTATGGCAATAAGTTTAGCAAGTGCTTCTATACATAAATCCAAGTTCATTAAAAAGGATATCCAACACCAAACTGTACCCCGTAGTTCCCTTTTTTGAACATGCTGTTTATACCTTTCCAGTCATTTTCAGCCGGGTCATATAGCTTGAATCCTATATCAAGGCGTAGCAGTACAAAATCAAGATTAAGCCTCAAGCCAGCACCCCAGTCAGCTGCAATATGTCTATAAAAGTTGCTGAACTTGAATTCACTTTCAATATTGCTGTCTCCCCCCCTGTTCCATACATTGCCGGCATCTATAAATAAAGCGCCCTCAAAGTTCCAGAACATTGGGAACCTGTATTCTATGTTGGCTTCCAGTCTAATGTCGCCAGTTTGGTTTGGAATAGTGAAAGTTGTATCCATTTGTGCATATCCAGGACCTACACTCCTGGCCTGCCATGCTCTCAAACTGTATGCACCTCCCGCCCAAAAACGCTTCTCAAACGGAAGGGTAACACTATTGCCATATCCAATACCCAAGCCTGCAAGAAACCTTGTTGCAATGGCATGATTCTCTCTCCTGCCGAACTTCCAAGTATACACTGTGGTAAGTTCACCTCTGTAATATTGTGAGTAAGGAGAGTTCCATATCAGTCTCTGCCCCTTTTCATTTTCCTTCATTACACCATTGAACAAACTCAACAAGTTTCCCGACAAATCATTCTGCAACCTCAAATAAAAATAACTGTGCTGAGGAACAGGTGAAGAGTCTGTAGTATAATAGAAGTTTGTACCCAAACCCATGTCAAAGTGGTCCTGATATGAGTTGATTAGGAACGGGTCCTTTAAGTTCTCATAAAAATCGGGTTTCATATTGTAAAGTTTTACAATACCTACCTGTAATGGTGCAACTTTATAGAAAAATTTATCATCTATGCTCCACACATAGCTGTAGCTTCCGGATATTATATTTCTGGTGTACTCGGGACGCTCCTGATAATTATATGAAAGAGCAAACTCTGTTCTTGGAATGTTTGATGACTTGAATACTCTGTCCGGCAAAAGGAGGAAGTTGGGGATGCTCAGTGAAGTTGAGACACCAAACTCTGTAGCTCTTTTCTTATTGTCAAATCCAAACTGAAAATCACCCATCAGGTTTATGCTCAGAACTTCTGCCCCCCTGAACAGATTTTTGTGGTAGTATGATACTGTAGGAGATATACCCAACAGACCATTGGAGTTTATTGATGTTTGAAATCCAAGTTTGTATCCTTGCAGCTCAGACGCTGTAAGTTTCATATTGCAGTCAACAGTGTTGGAGTCAGTTTGGGTCATTTGTATATTTACGCTGCTGAACAGGTTAAGATTAGACAGTTTGGAATAAGTGTCTGCTATCTGTTTTTCATCATAACGGCTATTTGGAATGACGCTGTTCATTCTGGCAAGTACCCTTTCTCTAAGCAGCAGCTTGTTACGGTATTTGATAAGAATGTTCCTGTACTCAAGCGAATCCGTTGGCGTATATAGGTTCATTGCTGGAAGCGCAACAGCTGAATCTCCATCAAACTTGTAAACAAGAGGATTTTCCGGCTTCATCAGAGGTTCCATTGACACTTTGCCAATGTGGAATACATTATGCTTCTTAGCTTCTTTTGGAGTTTCATTCCTGGTGTAATTTCTTATTGATACCGTTAGATTTGCCTTACCGTCAAGTCCAATTGTATCAGCTGTAAAGAAAAGGTAGTTTTTTGAAAAACCATAATACCCCATATTCCTTAAGTGTGATGCAATTTCTTCAGATTTTCCGTTAAGATAATCTTGAGAAAGATACACACCACTTTCTATTACATTCTGTAGTGAATCATTGTAGAAGGCAGTTGCAAGCTCATTGTCATCTATCTCATAACTTATCTGATCTATAAGATATCTATTTCCAAGGGTAATATCGTATTTTACAATTGTTTTTTTCTTTTTGGTAATTATCTGGTCTGTTACTTTAGAATCATAGTATCCCTCATATATAAGGTGGTTCTTTATATTTGTCTTTGAACTATTTACTAGAGATGGGTCAAATATAACAGGTTCCTGGCCAATTTTTTTAACAAATTGGTCCCAACCGTTCTCCTTACCATTGCTCCAGTTATATATATTAAGGAAAGGGTTCCACCCAAAAATGAAATAAGTATTTGGCTTCTGTTTAAGATAAGGTTCCAATGTGGAGACTTTATAATTCTTTGAATTGAGTACTTTAATTTTGTTCTCCTTTAAACGTGATTCCCCTTGCGGTATTACTCTAGTAGTAGAGCATGCCGTTAGAATTATAAAAGCAAACAACAGGGTATATCTGATAAAGTTTCTAGCCATTTTGCCAAATTACACCAATCTAATTCTATACAAATTTAATCTTTTTTTTGTTTAATTCTTATAACTTGCCTCATTACAGATTAATGTTTATTTTTACGCAATATAAAATATGGAACTATGTCTGCACTTTCGGCAAATAAAATAAAATTCATTAGATCGCTGCATCAGAAAAAATTCAGGGATGAGCATAATCTTTTCATTGCTGAGGGCGAGAAAATTGTAGAGGAGGCTCTCCGTTCGGGTTATAATGTTAAGGAGCTATTTTATGAGAATGAAATTGGTAAAGAGGCAATGTCCCGCATCTCAAACCTCTCCTCCCCTTCCCCTGTTCTTGCAGTAATTGAGAAACCCAATTTTACTCCCGACAGTATATTGCAGTCCATCTCCAGTAAAGATTCATCGGGAAGAGCACCGTTGTACCTTGCTTTGGACGGAGTTAAGGATCCGGGAAATCTTGGAACCATAATTAGGGTGGCAGACTGGTTTGGAATAGATGCAATATTTGCAAGCCATGGTTCTGTGGAGGTGTATAATCCAAAGGTTGTGCAGGCAACCATGGGTGCAATATTCCGCAAGCAGGTAATATATACAGATCTTGCAGATGTGTGCAGTAAATTCACTGCTGCAGGACTTCCAGTTTATGGAACATTCCTGGATGGCAAGAATCTTTATGAGAACTTGCCACAGGAGCATAAAAAAGGCCTCATAGTTATGGGAAGTGAATCATTTGGAATATCGGCACAGTTGGAATATCTTATAACCAACAAACTGCTTATTCCACCTTATCCGGCAGATGCTCAAACATCTGAATCATTAAATGTAGCTATTGCTACAGCAATTATCTGTGCAGAATTCAGAAGGTAAAATTTAATTTTTCTTTGTATTTTATACTATATATAGAACTTAAAATTAATTTTACACTAGTGATTATATTTAGTTTTTAACATATTATCTAATACATATGCTCTATGAAAAAAATTATTTTTACACTGATTTCGCTCCTATCTTTAATTTCTTGCAATAAACAAGATTTTATTGATTCCAATGAATCTGAGTCGATAGATTATCCAAAGTTTTCAAATATTTCTAACAAAATCTCTCAAACAGATATAATTAATTATATATCTAAAACCAATCATTTAACAAAGGTTGAAGAAATATTTGTATCACCAGTTATATATAACAATGATACTTTATTATTTGAAGTCTATTATGATGGAAAGTATAAAGTTTTCACTTCAGATAAACGCCTTCCTGCAGTAATTGCACATTCTGATAATTTTACTGATATAAGTATTGAATCTAATGAAGTATTCAAATCATGGATAATCTCAGAAGCAATATATCTGAATAAATTATTAAAATTTTTTCCCGATACTTTAGGCACTATATATAAAAAGCAGTGGGATAGACTTTCATCTGTTAATCTTCAACATAATTATACTAAAGCTGATGAGTATGATACTGATGATTATGGATATTGGACATACGTTTCGACAGATACTATTATGGTTAATACAGAGAACACTGGACACCTCGTTCCTGAGCATTGGCATCAAAAGTATCCATATAATATTTTTGTGCCATATAAATATAACTCAGAATAAAGGTGTGTAACAGGTTGTGTTGCTGTGGCAGGTGCCCATATCTTAAAATATATTTATAATAAATTAGGAATTCCTGCTTCTATTCCAGGAGATGCAGAATGTTCAGGCTGGTATCACTCTGCTGATTCACATAATTATAATGTTAGATTTTATAATTATAGTTCAGATGCGTGGACTGCTGTCAATAATAATAGTAATTACGCTGCAGCTGTATTAATAGATTGGATTGCGCATAATATTGGGACAGAATTTGGTTCTACTTCTGGTGCTTATTCTTCTAATTATGTGAATTTCTTACATTCATTAGGCATTTCTTGTAACTACACATCATATAACGGTAATATCGCTTTCAATAGAGTTTTTTATTATAACGAACCTGTTTATATTGACACTCCGTATGTAGATAATGATAACAATAGTCGACATGCAATTGTAATGGATAGAGCAAAAAAAGTAACATCTACATTAAGGCATGTGTATGAGTATGTTCCCTATAATAGTAATGGTGTTACAACAGGAGAACTTAAATATGAATATGAGGAAATGGTTGATAAATATGTTTCTTTTAAGTTAGGTTGGGAAGATTCAGATATCTTTTATGATGATATTTATGTATATATAACTTATTGGAATTATCCTTCATTCCAACTTCCTCCTGATGATAGAGAATTTATTTATAATTTTACCTTAAATTGATAGTATTATGTTAAAATGGCGTGTTTTTTCATTGTTGTTATTCTTCCTATCTTCATGTAGTCATTTTAGTGATTATGAAGTAAAATACATAAATCATTATTTGGGTATTCCCAGGAATGTGGAATACATGTGGGCTGTAGCAGGTAGTTGTAAACCAATTGATGGGTCTGTAAATGGTTATTTGATTGATGGAAGAATATCAAATAATAATTCTTATGATATTGAAGATTTTGCTATATCAATCCAAACTAGCAATATATCTGTCGATTCAGAATTGATTAGTTTTGCTGGTTTTCCTAAAAGTTTCAAGTTTGGTGAAACAGCAACTACAATGTTTGATTATTTGGATGAACCGAATATAGTTTATTCTAATTTATTTGACTCTGTATTCAGAAAAGTATTATTTAATCCCAAATTTCCTGATGATGCTGCAATAACAATCAACACACAACCAGTTTTTTATGAATATAGGAATGATTATATTAAAGAGATTTCTATTAAGTCAAATGTGCCGTTATTTAATAAAAATGCTGGTGAAGATATAAGTGATAAATTTAATATAGTTTTGTTTTACATGAATACTATTGGTTGTCCCGCATATATAATTTCTCAAAAGAACGATAAGTCTGTTTACGCTTATGCAAAAGGAAATATTAGGCACAAAAGTGATGATATGGATAAAGAGTATTTAAGTGACAGATACATTCTATCGGGAAAAACATATGAACCATATATAAGTACAGATATTAACTTGAAAGATTGGTCTAAAGGAAAATTCTTTGTTGATCCGGCTATGATCATAAAATTTTCAGATGTCCCCGATGAAGTTTTGAAAAGTTCATATAAAGTAGTATTAACAGTAGAACTAAATACTTCAAATAAAACATTAATATCTCAAACGCCAGAACTTACTTTATATAATTAAAACTAAAATAATAAAAACCGGGTTAAAAGTGATTTTAATCCGGTTTTATTATGCTTCATTGTATCTTAATTACTGTTTACTTTTTTATCCTCTGACGTACTGCCTCATATAGGATAACAGATGCCGCTGCAGAAACGTTCAATGAACCTATGCTACCTGCCATTGGAATCTTGGCCTCGGCAGTTGCAAGTTTGCGTATTGCATCTGATATACCTTTGTCCTCAGCTCCCATTACAATTGCAGTTGGGCCGGTTAGGTCTACATCGTACAGGTAACCCTCTGCTTTCTCTGTAGCGGTAACAATCTGCACCTCGCTCTGTTGTAGGTAGAATACTGCAGTTTTAAGGTTTGGAACCTTGCAAACATCAATTCTAAGAAGTGCACCGGCAGAGGTCTTTATTGCATCAGGGGTAATTGAAGCACCACCTTTTGCAGGAAGAATTATGCAGTCTACTCCTGCGCACTCTGCGCTGCGGGCTATTGCACCAAAGTTGCGTACATCACTTACACCGTCAAGCATAAGGAACAGTGGATTCTCTTTTTTTGCAAATGCTTTTTCAACCCCCTCCTCAAGTGATACATAATCAACAGACGGTATCATAGCAATTACTCCCTGGTGTCTTGCACGGGTAATCTTGTCCAGTTTTTCTACCGGTACAAACTGGAAGGCAATCTGTTTCTCCTGCAATAGAGAAAACAGCTGCTGGAACTGCTCTCCTCCAAGACCTTTCTTTAGCAATACTTTCTCAATGTTCTTTCCTGCAGCTATAGCTTCAAACACAGGATGCATTCCAAACAAGTAGTTGGTTTTCTGTTCCATATCCATAATAATTTCTTTTAATTCAATTAATTAACTTAGTTCTGCCCACTCGTCCATCTTCTCGTCAAGCTCTTTCTTGGCAGCTTCATATTTTGCAGTAAGCTCCAGAATCTTTGAGGTATCTGTTACTGAAGACAACTCTTCCTCAAGAGAAGCTATAATCACTTCCAGTTCCTCTATTCTGGCCTCACATTGCTGTATTTTCTTTTTGAGTTTGCTCTTTTCCCTCTCAAGCTCCTTCATCTGCTGGTATGAGAGCTGTTTTTCCTGCTTCCCGACAACTTCTTCCCCCTTTTTTGCACCTGTAGCTACTGCATCAGAAGAGGCAGCCACAGGAGCCTTCCTCTCCAATTCACTCAAATTCTCAAGCCTTTTGCGTGCAAGGAAATCCTGTACACCACCAAGATGTTCCTTAACCTTTCCGTCCTTGAATTCGTATATTTTGTCTACAAGACCATCCAGGAAGTCACGGTCATGGGATACAATTACAAGTGTACCGTCATAAGCCTGCAATGCCTGTTTGAGGATATCCTTTGATATAAGGTCCATATGATTGGTAGGCTCATCCAGTGCAAGCAGGTTGTGTGGTTTGAGCATAAGTTTTGCCATTGCCAGACGGGCACGCTCTCCTCCGCTCAATACAGCAACTTTCTTGTCTATATCTTCTCCCCTGAACAGGAATGCTCCAAGTATGTCCCTGAGTTTTGTCCTAATGTCCCCTACTGCAATTTTATCAAGGGTGTCAAATACAGTATCATTCTTGTCTAGGACATCTTCCTGGTTCTGGGCAAAATATCCCATATCCACATTATAACCAAGTCCAGCCTCACCATCTATCGGGAAGAGCTCTTTGGTAATTATCCTCATAAGAGTGGTTTTTCCCTCTCCGTTCCTTCCTACAAAGGCAATCTTTTCTCCCCTCTCTATGGTTACATTCACTCCGTCAATGATCACTTTGCTGCCGTAACCTATGGTTGCATCCTTTGCACTGAAAACTACCTGTCCGCTGCGGGGTGCAGGGGGAAATTTTACGCTCAAGGCACTCTTGTCCTCAATGTCCACCTCAATCCTCTCCAGTTTGTCAAGCTGCTTTATGCGGCTCTGCACCTGGTTGCTCTTGGTGGCCTTGTAACGGAACCTCTCAATGAACTCCTCAGTTTTCTCAATCATTTTCTGCTGGTTCTCATAAGCTGCAAGCTGTTGCTGCATCCTCTCGGCACGGAGCTCTTTGTATTTGCTGTAAGGTACCTTATAGTCATATACCTTGCCCAACATAATTTCTACGGTACGTTTTGTTATATTGTCAAGGAATTTACGGTCGTGGGAAATGAGCACTATTGCACCTGCAAAACTCTTCAGATAATCCTCAAACCACTCAATTGATTCAATATCAAGGTGGTTGGTAGGCTCATCCAAAAGAAGGACATCCGGTTTGCGGAGCAGTACTTTAGCCAGTTCTATTCTCATGTTCCATCCCTGACTGAATGTTGATGTAGGTCTTTCAAGATCACCTCTCTTGAATCCAAGTCCTACAAGCACTTTCTCTGCCTGTGAACGTACCGGTTCTGACTCCAGAATGGCAACACGGTCATTGAATTCGTTAAGCTTTACAATCAGGTTGTTGTACTGGGGTGAATCATAGTCTGTCCTCTCTGCAAGTTCACAGTTTATCTTGTCTATTTTGCTGTGCAGCTCAAATAGCTCATTGAAGGCAGTAAGGGCCTCATCAATTACAGTCTTGTCCTTGGCATGTTCCATCTGCTGTGGAAGGTATCCTAAGGTTAGCCCAGGAGGCACCATAATCTTTCCCTCAGTAGGTGTATTCTGTCCAAGGATAAGTTTAAGCAATGTAGATTTGCCGGCTCCGTTTTTACCAACGAGGCCAATTCTGTCATTGTCTGTAATATGGAAATTTACATCATTGAGCAGTGTAAAACCGCCAAATGCTACTGTTACATTATTGATTGATATCACGGCAAACCAAAATACTTAATTCATACAATCCGTATAGTGGCAGGCCAACTGCCATGAGTGTGAACGGGTCTCCACTTGGGGTAATGAAAGCTGCCAGCACAAGCATTACAACAAATGCATGTTTCCTGTACTTCTTGAGGAATTCCTTTGTAAGAATACCTATTTTTGAGAGTATTACAGCCAATGACGGCATTTCAAACACTACTCCCATTATAAGTATGAGCCAGGTGAACATTGATATATAAGACTGCAACGAAATCTGGTTGGCAACTTCATAGCTCACCTGATATGTTCCCAAAAACCTTAGGGTTAAAGGGAATATGAGGAAATATCCTACCATTACTCCAAGAAGAAAGAGTACTCCGGAGAAGGCGAATGCAACTCTTGCAGCTCTTTTTTCATTTTCATACAGTGCAGGGCTTACAAAGCGCCACAACTGGTAAATTATAAATGGAACTGACAATACCAGAGACAGGTAGAAAGTTGTGCTTATATGAATGAAGAATTGGGCAGATAAATCAATGTTTATAAGGTCAAGATCAAATGGGGGAAGCTGTGGCATTCCCATCATTGCTAGAATTTTGTCAATACCCTTATATAAGATGAAGTCAGAGTCAATTGGTGCAAAGACTACAGTATTGAATACAAAATCCTTTGCCATAAATATTACAGCCATAAAGGCTACAATAACTATGGCAGACCTGAACAGCACCTTGCGCAGTTCGTCAAGGTGCTCCCAAAATGTCATCTCCTGTTCGCCCAATTATTTCTTCTCCTCTTTTTTGTCGTCAAGTTTGATGTCGGCATTAATCTCGTCTTCAATGCCTTTTACACCGTCCTTAAAGCTTTTTACACCCTTGCCTATTCCTTTCATAAGCTCAGGAATCTTTTTACCGCCAAAAAGCAATAGAACTATAAGGGCAATAACAATTACCTCACCGGCGCCAAAGCTGCCGAACAAAAGTAGACCTTTCATATTTGTGTGTTTTATTTGTTTCTAAAAGTATTTTTCCATTATCTGTGCAGCAACATCAGGTATTCTGCATGGCCTTCTTGTGTCGGATTTTATAAATCCTATTACAACTTCACCTTCCGCTACCACAGCACCTATTTCTGCAGGCAGTGTCTGGGGGTTGTTAGAACTCTCCTTGAATATCTGTGTCTTTATCTTCATT
The DNA here is from genome assembly GCA_045636765.1 of Candidatus Egerieisoma sp. Classification (GTDB taxonomy): domain Bacteria; phylum Bacteroidota; class Bacteroidia; order Bacteroidales; family UBA932; genus Egerieousia. Next base: position 10,199 of record JAZTYE010000100.1, on the reverse strand, counting down.
TTTGCCATAGGCATGCTCTCAACAGTAGAAACTATCTTCAGCAGCTCGCCCATTCTGGCAGGGGTTTTATATACGCAGTAGGTAGATACTACAGGGAGCATTATTCCCCTCCCCTCAATTTCACTTATAGGGAGTCCAATATCCTCAAGCATCTTTATCCTGCCATACTCAAAATAGCGGATATAGTTTGAGTGGTGGACTATTCCCATAAGGTCAGTCTCATAATATCTTACCTCTATTTTACACTCTGTCTGTATCATTATTTTCTGTTTTTTGCTCTTGCAATCATCCTCTTTATCTCACCAATCCAAAGGACAAATGAAGTACCAGCCAAAATCATTATCCAGTGCTGCAATGATAGCGGTTCTGTTCTGAAGAAACCTCCTCCAAACTGTATAATCACTATCTGCAATCCCAGAATCAGTACGGCAATGGCAATGAAGTTCCTGTTCTCTCCAAGCTTGTAGAAAGCTGAATTGTTGCTTCCTAGGGTTCTTGCGTTGAACATGTTCCAGAACTGCAGCATTACAAATGTAGTAAAGAATACAGAAAGTTCATAAACGGACACCTCTCCGTCCTTATTCATCCATAAAAGGAATCCCAACAATATTGCAAGGAAAATGAATCCTACTCCAAATATGTTGAACATCATTGGCCTGGAGATGATAAAGTCATTTATACCCCTAGGTTTTTTCTGCATAACTTCCTTGTATGAAGGTTCACTTGCAAGTGCAAGTGCCGCAAATGTGTCCATTATAAGGTTTACCCACAGCATCTGTGTAACTGTAAGAGGGAACTCAATTCCAATGAACGGCCCAATAAGTGCGGTAAACAATGCAACAACATTTATTGTTAGCTGGAACTGTATGAATTTCTGTATGTTAAGATATATAGACCGGCCCCATCTTACAGCTGTTGTTACACTGGCAAATGAATCATCCAGCAGGATAATATCACTGGATTCTTTTGCAACTGCAGTACCTGTACCCATTGCCAGTCCAACATCTGCGTAGTTTAATGCAGGAGCATCATTTGTTCCGTCTCCTGTAACTGATACTACCTGTCCGCTCTGCTGCAGCAGTTTTACAAGACGCATCTTGTCTGCAGGGCGTGCACGTGACATAACCTTTATATTAAGGGCAGCTTCTGTTGCTGCTTTGTCATTAAGCTGTGCAAACTCTGTACCTGTAATATGGTTTTTCTCCAAAGTGTCACCCTCCTGCCATAGACCTGCATGACGTGCAATCTCCACAGCTGTAAGTGAAGTGTCACCTGTTACAATCTTTACAGCAATTCCTGCAGCAACGCATTGTCCCATTGCAGCAGGAACATCCTCTCTGATAGGGTCTGCAATTGCCACAAAACCTGTGTATTCAAACTTGTTCTTCTCTACAAGGGCCGCAACATCACCGTCACCCTCAAGAAGAGGAATCTCTACTTTTGCAAAGGCAAGAGACCTCATTCCCTTCTCCTGATATACTCTCACTTTTGCCATTTCCCCCTGCACATCAAGGTTGCCGCATTTTGCAAAAATAATCTCCGGAGCACCCTTTATCAGCAGGGTGAGTTTGTCGGGAGCATTAAAATCTGCAATGGTGGCCATGTATTTTCTTTCTGTGCTGAAAGGGAGCCTTTTTACAACTTTATACTCCTCTCTGAGTTGTTTGTATGAGTATCCTTTTCCCGACAAATACAAAAGCAATGCCCCCTCTGTGGGGTTGCCTACTGCCGACAGCCCACCATTTGCATTCTGCTCAAGAAGTGCTGTGGAGTTAAGGGCAACTTCCCTTGCAAATGTCTCATCAGCGTTGCCTGAGAAGTACTGCACCTGCATCTTGTTCTGGGTAAGTGTACCTGTCTTGTCTGTGCATATTACTGTGGTTGCTCCCATTGTCTCACAGGCATGCATTTTCCTTACTAATGTATTGCCTGCGGTCATCTTGCGCATACTGTATGCAAGGCTTAGGGTTACACTCATTGCAAGTCCTTCCGGTACTGCCACAACTATAAGTGTTACAGCTATCATAAAGAAGCTGAGCAGCAGTGTTAGATTCTCCAATGAAAATGAAAGTGTAAGTACACCAATGGCATAATCTCTTATTACAAGTGCTGCAAATGTAAGACCTGCCACTGTAAAACCTACTTTTCCAATAACACTGCTCAATTTGTCAAGCTGTCTGTTGAGAGGGGTTTTAATACCTGTAAGTTCAGCTGCCTGGCGTGCAGTTTTGCCTATCTCAGTTGAATCACCTACAGCTGTAACTTCCATTATTCCATCACCTTCTGTTACAGTTGTTCCTCTATATACAAAATTTGGAGAATATGTTCCTGCAAACTCCTTTACCGGTATATGGGTCTTTCTGGATGCTACTGATTCTCCATTCAATGAAGACTCGTTTACACTCAGTTCCATTGTTTCCAGGAGTTTTCCGTCTGCAGGAATTTCATCTCCCTGGGTAATGATTACAATGTCACCCACAACAAGTTCATTTTTTGGAACCTGGGTTACATTTCCGTTCCTGTAAACCTTTACTTGTGTTGTGTCATTTATCTTGTTTAGGATATCAAACTCCTTGCTTGCCTTGTGCTCGTTTATAAATGCAAGGAATGTAGCCAGAAATACAGCCAGCAAGATACCAAGACTCTCAACTATGGAACCGTGGAAATATCCTGTAATAAATGAAAGCAAAGTTGCAAACAGCAGCAACTTTATTATAGGGTCGTTGAACTTACCCAACAACAATTTAACCCAACTCTCCCTTGCAGGGGGAGTCAGGTCATTTGAGCCCCATTTGGTTCTGCTTTCATTTATCTGATTGTCTGATAATCCTTTATAAGATTGCATCTTTGGATTTATTTTAATAGTGCAGCAATTCTGTTATGAAGGTTCTCAAGTTTTGTTGTTGCATCAGCCTGTTTTTTGCGCTCCATTGCAACAACTGCTTCAGGTGCATTGCTTACAAACTTCTCATTTGAAAGCTTGCCGTTAACCTGTTTAAGGAACCTCTCATAATACTCAATCTCAGCTTTCATCTTTGCAACTTCCTCCTCTACATTTATATGCTCTGTTAGAGGGACAAAGAATTCGCTGGTTTTTACCATAAAGTTCACACCCTGGGCCTGAGCGTCAAAAGCATCCACAACAATGATTGCTGTAATGTTTGCAAGTTTCTTTATTACAGAATCCATTGCTGTGTTATACGGAGCTTTTGCAAAAATCTCAAGTGCATCTTTAGGAGATATTTGTTTGCTCTGTCTGATGTTTCTGATGTTCATTACAATCTGTGAAGCGTTGTCAAACTGCTCAAGAAGCTCTGCGTTGAATGAATCTCCTGCAGGTACGCTCTGGAACATGATTGTCTCACCCTCAGCTCTTGTATCAAGATTCTGCCATAGTTCCTCTGTGATGAATGGCATGAACGGATGAAGTATCCTTAGCAATGAGTCAAAGAATGTTTTGGTTGAAGCGTATGTCTTAGGGTCAATGCCTGCACCATAAGCAGGTTTAACCATCTCAAGGTACCATGCGCAGAAATCATCCCAGAACAACTTGTAGATCTCCATCAATGCCTCAGAAAGTCTGTATTTACCCAAAAGGTCCTCAATCTCGGCGCTGGTTTTTGCAAGTTTTGTCTCAAACCACTCTACCGCTACTTTTGAGCTCTCAGGCTGCTGTGCGCTCTCGTCTACATTCCATCCGCTTACTAGACGGAAAGCATTCCATATCTTGTTGTTGAAGTTTCTTCCCTGCTCACATAGAGCCTCATCAAACAGGATGTCATTTCCTGCAGGGGCAGAAAGCATCATACCCATACGTACTGCATCAGCACCGTATTTTGCAATAAGCTCAAGCGGATCAGGTGAGTTTCCAAGAGATTTTGACATCTTGCGGCCCAATTTGTCCCTTACAATACCTGTAAAATACACATTCTTGAACGGCATCTCTCCCAAATACTCGTAACCTGCCATAATCATTCTGGCTACCCAGAAGAAGATGATGTCCGGTCCGGTTACAAGGTCGCTTGTAGGATAGTAGTATTTTATCTCGTCATTGCCAGGGTTGTTTATTCCCTCAAACAGTGATATTGGCCATAGCCATGATGAGAACCATGTATCAAGTGCATCATCATCCTGTTTGAGCTGGTCAATGGTAATGTTTTCATATCCAGGCATTGCCTTTGCAAGCTCAAGAGCTTTCTCCGGAGTCTCTGCCACTACAAACTTTTCATCACCCTCTGATGTTGCAGGAAGGAAGTATGCAGGAATTCTGTGACCCCACCATAGCTGACGGCTGATACACCAGTCCTGGATATTGTCTAGCCAATTGTGGTATGTTGTCTTATATTTTGTAGGGTAGAATTTAAGCTCGTCATTCATTACAGGAGGAAGAGCTATATCTGCAAAATGCTGCATCCTGAGGAACCACTGCATACACAGTCTTGGCTCTACTGCTGTATCTGAGTTACGCTCAGAGTAGCCAACTTTATTCTGGTAATCCTCCACTTTCTCCAACAGACCAGCGCTCTCAAGGTCCTTTACAATTTGTTTGCGTACTGCCATACGGTCCATACCAACGTAGAGACCTGCAGCTTCGCTTAGTGTAGCGTCTGCATTGAAGATATCTATTGTCTCAAGGTTGTGGGTTTTTCCCAACATGTAGTCATTTGTATCATGTGCAGGTGTAACTTTAAGGCAGCCTGTACCAAACTCAATCTCTACATATCTGTCCTCAATTACAGGAATAGCGCGGCCAACAAGCGGTACAATAACCTTCTTGCCTTTCAACCATGTGTTTTTAGGATCTTTAGGGTTAATGCACATTGCAGTGTCACCCATAATTGTCTCAGGACGTGTGGTTGCCACTACAGCATATCTTCTTCCCTGCTCATCCCTGTGAAGTATCTGGTGTTTTACGGTTGCGTCAAACGGGTCTGTAGGATTTAGTGTTACTGCACCCTCCTCTTCTCCGTCAGTGCTGCCTGCAGCCTCCTCTACATAATATTTCAAGTAGTAAAGCTTGCTCTTTTCATCTTTGTAAATAACCTCTTCGTTGCTTAACGCAGTTTGTGCTTTAGGATCCCAGTTTACCATTCTGAGTCCTCTGTAGATAAGCCCTTTGTTGTACAGGTCTACAAATACCTTTATTACACTTTCGCTTCTCTCCTGGTCCATTGTAAATGCAGTCCTGTCCCAATCACAGCTTGCACCAAGCTTGCGCAACTGCTTAAGTATAATTCCGCCATGCTCGTTTGTCCAGTCCCATGCATGTTTGAGGAACTCCTCTCTGGTAAGGTCACTTTTTTTGATTCCCTGCTCTGCAAGTTTTTTTACAACCTTGGCTTCTGTTGCAATTGATGCATGATCTGTTCCGGGAACCCAGCAAGCATTTTTACCCTTCATTCTTGCTCTACGCACAAGAATATCCTGGATTGTGTTGTTCAACATGTGTCCCATATGAAGTACACCAGTTACATTTGGTGGTGGGATTACAATTGTATATGCCTCTTTGTCATTGGGCTCTGAGTGGAAGAACTTGTTCTCTAACCAATACTCATACCACTTGTCCTCAATCTGGGCAGGGTTATATTTAGCAGGAATTTCCATAATTATAATTACACTTTAAATTTTAATAAAAACAGTTAAGCACGCAAAGTTAATTAAATAAAATGTGTTGCAAAATTCTATTTTAAAGAAAATATTTAATACATTTGCTTGTTATTACCTATTAGACTAAAACTATAAACCTAAACGAGAAAGCATAGATTGATACAGTTATGACAAAAAAATTAAAAATTGTTGTTCTGGCAAAACAAGTGCCTGATACAAGAAATGTCGGTAAAAATGCTATGACCCCGGAAGGAACAGTAAATAGAGCAGCGCTTCCGGCTATTTTTAACCCAGAAGATATGAATGCCCTTGAGCAGGCATTATTCATAAAAGATCAAAATCCAGGCTCAGAGGTCCTGCTTCTTACTATGGGGCCATTCAGAGCAGCTGATGTTATTAGAGAGGGACTTTTTAGAGGTGCAGATGGTGGTATCCTTCTTACCGATAGAAAATTTGCCGGTGCAGATACATTGGCAACATCTTATGCCCTTTCTCAAGCTATCAAAAAGATAAATCCTGACATTATTCTTGCAGGAAGACAGGCAATTGACGGTGATACCGCACAGGTAGGTCCTCAAGTTGCTGAAAAACTTGGAATTCCTCAAGTTACTTACGCAGAGGAAATACAGGAGATAAATGAGACTAAAGTTGTAGTGAAGAGAAGACTTGAGAGAGGTGTAGAGGTTGTGTCATGTACTCTCCCTTGTCTTGTTACAGTTCATGCAACTGCATCCCCTTGCCGTCCAAGACACGCAAAGCAGGTAATGAAATACAAATATGCAAGAACCATTACTGAGGATGCAGCAGAAGGTGCAAATTATCTACTTTCACTTGCAGACTACCCATATCTTAAAATTACCGAGTGGGGTACTGCAGATGTTGGCGGTGAGGACAGCAGCTACGGTATGGCAGGTTCCCCTACCAAGGTGAAAAAGGTGGAAAATATTGTATTTCAAGCTAAAGAGGCCAAAAAGCTTACAGCTTCAGATGAGGATATTGATTCATTGATTTCTGAGCTTCTTGCAAACCACACCATAGGCTAACATAGTATTAATTTGAAAAGAGAACAAAATGAACAACATTATAGTATTTTGCGAAACTGACAACGGCAAATTGTGCGATGTGAGCCTTGAACTTCTTACTAAGGCAAGATCTTTGGCACAGACGCTTAATTGTAATCTTGAGGCATTGCTTATCGGTTACAATGTTGAGAACCTTAAGGATGAGCTTTACCTTTACGGTGTAAAGACAGTTCATCTTGCGGACGACAAACAGCTTGAGTTTTTCAGAACCCTTCCATATGCTTCCATTGCAATTTCATTGTTCAAACAGGAGCAGCCTCAGATAGCATTATTTGGTGCAACCTGTATTGGCCGTGATTTGGCTCCAAGAATTTCAAGTGCATTGCACAGCGGTCTTACTGCAGACTGTACATCACTGGAAATAGGTGATCATCAGGATACAAAAGGAAACAAATGGGATAATCTTCTATATCAGATCCGTCCTGCATTTGGCGGTAATATCATTGCAACAATTGTCAACCCTGAGCACAGGCCTCAGATGGCAACCGTGCGCGAGGGCGTAATGAAAAAAGAGCCTCTTTCTGCTCCAGTAGCAGGTACTGTAAAGAAAATTGATGTTGCATCAATCCTTACAGATGCTGATTTTGCTGTGGAAATTATAGAGAGACACATTGAGGAGAAAAAAATAGACATTAAAGGTGCGCAGATCATTGTTGCGGGCGGTTATGGCGTTGGCAGCAAGGAGGGCTTTGCATTGGTGAACGAGCTTGCAAAAGTTCTTGGTGCAGAGGTTGGTGCTTCACGTGCAGCCGTTGATGCAGGTTTTGTAGAGCATGAGAGACAGATAGGTCAGACAGGTGTTAGCGTAAGACCAAAACTTTTCATCTCTGTGGGTATTTCAGGTCAGATCCAGCACACTGCCGGTATGGACCAGTCATCCATGATCATTTCAATCAACAATGATCCTAATGCCCCTATCCACCAGATTGCCGATTATTCAATTATTGGTGATCTTAATGAAGTATTACCTAAGATGATTGCATCTTACAAAAAACACAGCAAATAATTATGGCAAATTTCTATAAAGATAATTCAGACTTGAAATTCCAGTTCAATCATCCGCTGATGGAGAAGATTGTAACCCTAAAAGAGGACAATTTCAAGGATTTTGGAAAATATGATTATGCTCCTGCAAATGTTGTAGATGCAATAGATTCTTATGACAAGGTAATGGAGATTATAGGTGAGATCTGCGGTGATGTTCTTGCACCTAATGCAGAGCAGGTAGACCATGATGGCCCTGTTTGTGCTAACGGCAGAATCACTTATGCAGCAGGTACTCAGCAGAACCACGATGCACTTACTCAGGCAGGTGTATACGGTTTGAGCCTTCCAAGAGAGTACGGCGGATTGAACTTCAGCATGGTTCCTTATGTTATGGCAGCTGAGCTTGTATCCCGTGCAGATGCAGGTTTTGCAAATATCTGGGGTCTTCAGGATTGCGCCGAGACTATTCATGAGTTTGCTTCAAAAGAGATTAAAGAGGAGTTCCTTCCAAGAATCAATAAAGGAGACACATGTTCAATGGACCTTACAGAGCCGGATGCAGGTTCAGACCTTCAGTCTGTAATGCTTAAAGCTACCTGGGACGAGGAGAAACAGATGTGGTTCCTTAATGGTGTAAAACGTTTCATCACCAACGGTGACGCAGAGATCAAACTTGTCCTTGCCCGTTCTGAGGAGGGTACAACAGACGGCCGTGGTCTGTCATACTTTGTATATGACAAAGCTTGGGGCGGTGTAACTGTAAGACGTATTGAGAACAAACTTGGTATCAAGGGCTCCCCTACCGCTGAGCTTGTATTCAAAAATGCTCCTGCAAAACTTGTAGGTGACAGAAAAATGGGTCTTATCAAATATGTAATGTCATTGATGAACGGTGCAAGACTTGGCGTTGGTGCCCAGTCTGTAGGTTTGTCAGAGGCAGCATACAGGGAGGCTCTCAAATATGCACACGAGCGTGTACAGTATAAAAAGGCCATCATCAACTTCCCTGCAGTTTATGAGCTGTTGGCAGTAATGAAGGCTAAACTTCAGGCTTCACGTGCAATCCTTTATGAAACAACAAGATTTGTAGATATCTATAAAGCATACAACGCAATTGCTGAGGAGAGAAAACTTACTCCGGAAGAGAGACAGGATTCCAAAAAATACAGCAAATATGCAGACATGTTCACTCCTGTACTTAAGATGATGTCATCTGAGTATGCCAACCAGAATGCATACGATGCAATCCAGGTACACGGTGGTTCAGGTTTCATGAAAGAATATCCTGTAGAGAGACTTTATAGAGATGCAAGAATCCTTACAATCTATGAGGGAACTTCACAGTTGCAGACCGTAGCTGCAATCAGATATGTAACCAATGGTTCATACCTTGCCAAGATTAAAGAGTATGAGCAGATGGAGGTTAAAGAGGAGTTTGCAGCACTTAAGGCAAAACTTGTAGCAATGACTGCGCAGTACGAGCAGGCATGTGAGATGGTTGCCGGCAAAGGTGAGGAATACATAGATTTCCACGCAAGAAGACTTGTGGAGATGGCTGCTCACATCATTATGTCATACTTGTTGATCATTGATGCACAGTCTGATGCTTCATTTGCACGTTCAGCTGAGGTTTATACCAACAAATCTGAGGCTTGGAACAATGAGCGAGCATCATACATTGCAGCTTTCAAACCGGAAGACCTTGCAGCTTTCTCTGCAATCAAAGAGGAATTTGTAGCTCAGGAGAACTAATACTCTTCCCGACAAATATTCAGTTAGGGCAGCTCAGCAGCTGCCCTTTTTTATATTTCCTCAACCTGCCACTCCTCTCGCCACTCATCTTTGCGCAGTTTTACATCCATTTATGCGCAAACTTCCATCACTCACTCAACTTTGTGCAGAAAAAGCCCATATATTGCATAAACTGATAATTTTTTTTATTTTTGAATATGGATCAGGGCCGGTTATTCAAACAACCATTCAGAAAGTCAATTACTTTCAGGACACTATTTTATAGTGTTTTCTGGTTGTTTATTGCGTTAATTGAATGTTGGGTACTGTATAAGTTCCAATTTTATCCGTTTAGTTGGAAGTACTTGATTGCACTTATTTCTTTATCAATTAATTGTATCTGTCTTATATATTTAGGATTAAGTCTGTTTTTCCATAGTAATTATGTTGTTTTACATGAAGACAGACTTCTTTGCATAAACCGTTTCTTTTCATTCCTTTCCACAACCTATCTATTCAGTGAGTATCAATATCATAGAGTAGTTATATATCCCCATTCTCCCTATGCTCGTCCACTGGGTACTTATGGTATGATCTGTTTTTGTAGACCTGATAAGAAATGGTGGAAAATGAAAGACTATTATTTTCTGTCATCCGTAAGCGCAGAAGATTGTAAAACGATAGGTCTCATGTTAAAAGATATGGGGTTCAATGTAGAAATTCATTATTAAGTTTATGGATTATGACAGAATTCAGAATGCCATTACATAAGGTCATTACTCCAGGATGTGT
>JAZTYE010000099.1:0-35239 GCA_045636765.1 Candidatus Egerieisoma sp. | reverse complement strand
CTAATTGAATTGTATATACGCCCTGCTCTCTTCGCAAGGTTGATATATCAAAATCTGCATCATTGACAAGTCGTCTATTTGTAAAAAATTTTGTATTGCTCAACATCAGTTCTGCCACGCCATAAACGTGGCAGGACTTGTCTTAAATGGTCAAATTCTAAAAACATATACATACCCTTCAGATGTTGATAGTATCCAAACATTTGCAGTCGCACTAGTCAATGACTTATGGGTAGATAACCCTTTAACGAATTATGGAAAATATGGCCTTCTATTTGCTATAGGAGTCCCATTTGAAGGGAGATTAAATAGGATGAGTATTCAATTAGTTATTGCTTCAGTTAGTGGAACAAATCAAGCTTTTATCCGAACTTTATGGTCTGGTGATTGGCAACCATGGAAAGCTATCTAACATAGGTTAATCCAAGCTCCCCACGTTTCGCCACCAACACGAAAATAAAAGTTTTGAAAATCTGCTATAATCTGCAGAGGATGGTAATGGTTTCTGAATACTATAATAGATCCACGTTGTAAACCTGGTGGCATATTGCGAGGAAACCCTTTCTCAATGTAGTAGTCATAAATTCCACCGGCAATGGTATTCAAATCGTAATTCTCGTCTACAGTTGCTTTTCTAGATAACGGATTACCCATAAGTTCTGCCACGCCATAAACGTGGCAGGACTGTTGAATAGTAAAACCGATATAGGCCCTAAAGTAATTAAACCCGTTAATGGCAGTTATGCAAAAATACTACACGTACAACCTTATGGTAGGACTACTATTCTCCTATCTCATAATACATACTCAAACACACAAACTGTGATTGCTTTAATTACAGTCTTTCCGGCTGCTACGGCAGATTGTGCTCCAGTTGCAATACAATACATCCAAGGCAGAAAAGACGAATCAAACACATATGCTGTAAAGTTATATTATGTTATTAATTCTGATGGAAGTATTTCATTGCTTTTGAAAACGGCGCATTATGAATCCACGGGCTATATTGTAATTAGTAACCATTTAGGAGAAGCTAGTGTTACATATAATATGGCTTTACCTGATAATGCTATACTTATTTAGCCTGGTGCCAATTTATTTAAACAAAATAAAACTATACAATAAGTCGCTTATATACTACATAACATTCCGAATCTTTCAGATTTGTAATTATTACATGTTGGCCAATAGAAGAATGAACAATACTTATTAATCCTGCACCGATATTAGCAATTACTTGAGAACTCCAATACGAAAATCCACATATCATTGTTTGTGAACCGGCGTCTGCATCAAACATCATGACTCCTCTACCAGTATGAATTTCTATACTGCCTTTGGCAGGTATAGTTAAAGAACCAGTAGTTTCAACACCTATAAGTCCTGCCACTTATAAAACAACATAGATATAAGACACCACTGAACCAATTGGGATACCTGTTGAATCATCAATATTGAACTGTCCTGATGTAATTTTTAATACAAATGATTTTTCGCTCCATAGTGAGCCATCAGGACCTATAACTACATAATGTCCAACAGCATATCCATTCCTGGATTCAAAAATAGGTAACCTATAAGTTTTTACTGTCAACGGAGATGTTGAACCTTTAATAAATCTTATTGGAGATAGTCCTGCCACTTCAGAAGAGGTGGCAGAACTAACAAACAAAATAGGAGGTGTATTTAACACTATATATAAAACTGGAGGCACTGGTGGCGTTGACAATCCTATAGCTGTCGCTCAGGAAATTATATCTTCTTTACCAGAAGAAGAGCATAGTGTGTTTATGTTAATAAGAAAAGGTCAAGGACATCAAATCGCTTGGGGATATCACTATGGGTATAAGTCTTATGGAACACTTCACATAGAAATGTATAATAACACCACAATAAGGGTTGATATTGTGAATCGTGAATTCATTTTGAGATAAAATCACAATAGTTAAAATAAGTATAACATATTTATTTTAACAGTAATTTCAGAATCCATTTTATTAGATACAACGAAGTTGTTGGATTCATCTTTATTAAGGCATATTGTTCCTTCAGCAGTCGTTCCTATTGAATAATACTTGTGTCCAGAAATTATACTTGATAAGTTATTCCTGTTCCAAATAGAAAGAGTCTGTGTACTTGTTCCTGCAAAAGTAAATAACACAAGTGCTTTTATATTAGTGTTCGGAATAATGTAATCAGCACCTTGAGCTAGTTTAATTTCAATTATTCTTAAACCCAACAGTTCTGCCACTCCCTGGAAAGTGGCAGAACTCTATGGCTTCAAAAAGCTTAATGCAACTGCTACATATTTCCTTAACAAAGGAGAACCGGTGATGATCCTTGGAAAAAAACAAGGAGGTTTTGTCTTTTTTACAACAGACCAACTTATGGCTGGCGCTTTATTCAGAATTCCTGCATATGGAACTATTGATGCTGAACTAGTTTGGGGTGATTCTTCAGTATTTAACGCAAGTAGTTTGAATGTATCCAGAACAGAGGATGCCGTATATGTAGTAAATGAAAGGTTTGACAGATTGAAAGTTTTTATAACAGTTATAGGGTATTAGTACGTTACCAGGTAACAATAGTTTTCCATTCTTTCCATACAAAATCTTTTGTTGAATAACCATATCTTACATGTAAACCTAAATAATCCATCTTTAATTGTAAACCTTCATAAGTATAACCGCCTGCAAAGTTTATCAGCATACAACTAGAAATTATGCTGCCTTTATCATTTGCTAATTGAATTGTATATACGCCCTGCTCTCTTCGCAAGGTTGATATATCAAAATCTGCATCATTGACAAGTCGTCTATTTGTAAAAAATTTTGTATTGCTCAACATCAGTTCTGCCACGTTTATGGCGTGGCAGGACTGTTAAACCTTAACAATATAGAATATGATACACTACCTTCATCAATAAAGGAAGTTATAACCCTTAGCAAGGATCTTGATACTGGGATACACATGATAAACACAGCAGGCCCTGCATATCATGTAATTATGTTGAAGTATAGTCACAACTATTATTCTTTAATCGTAACTACTTACGGAGCAGATAGGCCAATTATCTACAAACATATGTCTCAATCACAATGGGTATTTATGCTATAAATCAATCCATCTTACATTAATATTTTTACCTACACTTCCTACATTTTTTATTGTTAATTTATTATTGGATTGAGTTAAGCTAAATGAGTATCCATCATTATAATTGTATCCACCAACAAATTGAAGCCTTGAATGTGTTACGAAAAAAAATCCGTAATCTGTCGAATGATATGATGAACACAATATTACTAAGCCATTGACTATTGTAATACTTGTAGTTGCATTAGCCGCTAAAGATGCGTTAAATTCTTTGATTATTGCACATTTGGTTAGTTCTGCCACTTCCCAGAAGAGGTGGCAGGACTGTTGAATTGTAGAATAACTCATATTGATGTTGCAGCAAGTACTTCTTTAGAAGTTAATCTTGCATATGACGGGGACCACTGCTTTGCTGGATTTATATTTGGAAGAATGAATTCGTATAATGGTTACTCAATATGGAGTATATCTGGTTATGGCAGTGGTGTCGCAAGAAATAATTGCGATAAAATCGTCTCAGGAAGTAATAATTCATTAAACATCACTGTTGGCTCTGAAGGATATAGACTCATTTTGGAGAATACTAATAGTACGAATAACATAACAGTTGCTATTATAATGATTGCAGGAAGAGTAAATTAAATCCATAGAGTCCATTTATGGTACGATGTATATTTTCTTGTGAACTGGAATCCATTTATTTCCCCTGCAGCATACACTCTTTGGACTATGTTTATACCCCATTTAATAACTTCTACTAATAGATATTGGTTGAAGGTTGAAGGATAGTTTGCGGTGGCTAATAAAACATAATACTTGCCTTGAGTGGTTAAATCATTCAAATCAGCAGAAGATATTTCTGTATAAAGTTCTGCCACGCCCTAAACGTGGCAGGACTCGTATTATCAATAGTAAATGTAACAGATCTGGATCTGATAACCGATACATGTTCATTAGGGATAACCCCGAATACTTTGAATCGGCCTGAAGGTATCAGTTATGCTATTGGAATAAATATTAACATGGGTGGATACATTCTTCAAAAGATATACAATATATCAAGTGGAGTAAAAGGATATTTCAGGGTTAATACCTATAGTGAAGTAGGGACTTGGAGGGAATTCTAATTCCATATATGTATTATTAAATATACATCTACAGGATAATATACTGTTATCAAACCGTCTCTGCATCCAAATTCTACAACGCAATTGCTATATCTTTTTTCACATATAATCTGTTTAGATACATTGTCTCCAGAATAACCAATTCTAATTATTCCATGTTCAAAAAATGTATTATCACCATCTGAAGTATGCAAACTCACTGTATAGTGAAATGCCTTTGGATTAGTATCAGAAGCATTTGCTGGAATATTTGTTAAAATATGGTTTCCTCCTATGGTCATTTTATAGAATGAATACTTAAATCCCATCAGTCCTGCCACAACTGATGCGAAGCCATCTACTCTAGCTATTTTTTCTGCTACTGCGTTGATGAAGTTGTCAACTGTCATTGATACTGAGCTGCCGTCTGTTTTTACAAGGCGCAACTCTTTTATGTCTGAATAATTTGTGATTTTCGGAAGATCACTTTCTCTTACGTCTGGCATAATTATAAAAAGTTTTTAAGGTTATTAAAGTGTTTTTAGATAGTTTATGTATTCTTTTTTTGATGGGTATTGTCTCCAGTAAGCTCTGCCTAGATCGTACTTGTACAGGTTTTCTCCGGTATAGGATCCTGGATAGCCCAGATCTATTTCATTTGCGAAAGCTTCACCCTCATATTTGTTCAGGTAGTATGATGACTGTGCAAGAGGGTTATGCTTGAACCAGTTCCATAGGTACGAAATGTAGTATTTGAACCAGTTCCCTTTTACTTTGGCTTGGGCCAAGTGGATCTCCTCATGATTGAGCACAAGGCGATTGATATCCTCTTCGCAATCTTCCCTTATTATGATAGTTCCGCACCACATCATAGCACTGTAGCCCTTAAATGGAAAGTGTTTCATAATTTTAACTGTTACCTTATCATCTTTATTGATGCGCCGGAACAGCATTTTTGCAAGTGTTAAAAATTCTTTAATCATTACTCAATAGGTTTTTGAATATTATTATCAAACCACACATTAAAATATGTCTTTAAAATCTCTACAGCTTCGCCACCAGAGTATCGTGTTACAATCTGCATACTGATTGTAGAATGAACATTAACAAATGGATTTGATGAGTGCATTGGAGGAGCTTCTCCATTGATAGAGACATATGTCATTCTTTCGGTTGTATCAATGACATTATCATTGTTAACCTCTACATACCAGCCATCAGGGATATATGCAACCTTGCTTTGTGCTTTGAACACTTTTCTATCGCTCAATGGATCATTATATGCATTCCCGATATATCCTGACAGGAACTGGTAATAGTCAGT
Source organism: Candidatus Egerieisoma sp. (assembly GCA_045636765.1). GTDB lineage: Bacteria > Bacteroidota > Bacteroidia > Bacteroidales > UBA932 > Egerieousia. Next base: position 29,713 of record JAZTYE010000099.1, on the reverse strand, counting down.
ACCTTTGTTGTAAAAAGGCCACTGAACGACATCCCAGTAAGTACTTGAGAATATATCATTCACAGAAGCCCCTACATAGGCCATTCGTATAGTGCGCCATGAGTCGTTAGCTCTTTTTACAGATGTAATACCTTTAGGACCCAAGTCATACAACAAAGTTCCGTCATTATCATAGTAACGAAGAACTGCCAAGCCTTCATTATTTACACCAAATTCAATGTTCTTGGCTATAGAACCATAGATAGAAATTACTCCATTTTCGGCTTCCATTCGGCAGCCACCTCGTCCAGTTCTGAACACTTCTGCTGTTACAACTCCATCCTCATTGACAGCAAAAGGCGCTACATCTTTATTTTCCTGCGTTGCACCGGCCCATATACGTGTTCTGTCGCCTTTTTGCGAGCCTGATAGCCCAGCTGTAACAGAAGCATCAGATTTCTTAATTAACAGGTCATTACCCTGCATAAGGTCTATGTGAGCATTGGCACCAATGATGATATTAGTAAAGAGGGCAGGTATATTTACAGATACTTCTTCCCAATAAGCAGTATGAGAAGTAGTAATTGATGAGGATGAGGTATGTGTGACCTTACATTTATATACATCGTATCCAGTTGCAGCAGATGCATTCCTTACAAGAGCAAAATCAATATATCTAATACCAGCAGTCAATGCCTCATCATTGTGCCATTGATAACCCGTCTGCCACTCGGCATAGCGTACTACACAACCTTGGATACCCTGTGAACCAGGAATACCCTGTGATCCTGGTTCCCCTTTAGGGCCTTGTGGGCCCTCAGGTCCTACATCCCCTTTGTCTCCCTTCTCTCCATATTTATAGGCCAAATAAGGAGTGCAGAATGCAGACCACACACCAGCTTTTTTACTTCTGTGTGAAGCGAACTCATACTGGATATCCTTGTTGACACCTTGGGCATTATCTGTCCATCCTGAAGGGATGAAATCATCTTGCTGTACAGTTGATGGTGTTGCAGGAGTTATTCCTGTATTGTTACGCTGAAATATCCATTCGTGGTCTATACCGTCCTCACCCCATTTGTGCCATAAAGCTGGGGTACTGAAATCCGACCAGATGCCATCTTTCTTGGTCCTCTTGGAAACATACTCATACTGCAGAGTTCTTGACACCCCTTGTGGGTCATCAGTCCAACCTGATGGCACATAGTCATCTCTCTGTTCAGATTTAGGTTTTGCCGGCAATGAGTATGAATTGCTTAATAGGAATATCATCTCATAATCTTTACCATCAGCACCATCCTTACCTGATGCAATGAGCATATCCCACTCTTCGCTGTTCTCCTCTCCAGTAAGTATATAATCACCATTGGAGTTCAATAGTCTATTCCCGACAGAATCTGTCAAGGTCCACATAGGAGGGTTAGACGTATCAACTAGTGCACACCATAGAGCACCACCCATGGTGAAGACATCCATCTTTTTTGCCGGCATCTTGGCTGTAGTCCACTTGCCACGTTGTACATAGCCGTCACCTTTCTCACCTTTCTCGCCCCCTAAACGGTATGATTTCCATGTGTCTGGACTTGTAGAAGGAGGGGTAACAATACCAGTACGCATCCACAAGTACTGGCCAGCCCCGACTGTTTGCGGGCCGTCAGTCCATCCAGTTGTAGGTGCCACAGTCAAAGATGAGCCTGCCGCAAACTGGAAGACTGAGTATGGGCCATCTTTTCCTGATGAACCTTCCTCGCCGGCAATACGGATAGGATCTCCCCATGTGTCGTTACTTTGGCGCATACGCACCCAGACATCTGAAGCAACAGAAGGATAGTGCCAATTAACTTTATCTGCAGAAAACTGAGCCTCCACAGAAACACCATCGTTACCTTTGGTAAGGTCTCCTGTATCCAATAGAACAGACCAAGAAGGATTCAGTTCTTTAGCAATGATGATATATGAACCATCAGCTTGAGTAATGTAATTCCCTGCGGAGTCTGTTAGTAGTGGGTACGGAGGTTCTGATGTTTCTTCAACAGTGATAAATATTGAACCGGCAAAAGGGACAATAGCTGATATTGGGTAAGGGCAGGAAGCACTCTTCCAGCCATTAAATCCTTGAATTGAAGTACCTGCTTCCACCTGCAATAACCAGGATGGGTCTGTTGCCGATGGCTCAGTTGTTGTACCAGCTTCTGCCACACATAGCCATAATGAACCTTTGAACGAGAACCTATCATAGTATGCAGCAGTTAATCCGGCAACCCAAGCCCCACGGTCATTGGCTGTCAAAACAGGGGTGCCATCATTTTTTACTTGAGTAATGGAACCTTTTGTATATATACGGCCTACATACAATGCATAATCATTGGGATTGGTTACACCAAAGTTCAAAAGATTATCCATCTCTCCATACTGTAGAGCTATATTATTGCCAGAAAACTCCCATGTGTTTTGATTTACCAGCATCCTAGTATATGTCCTAGTCTGATATACTGCAGTGCCATATCTTTTGAGAATATCTGTATTGTCGGAAAACACACCATAACATACAAAGTTCATCTGTTCATATGGGTGATTCTGAGTTTTCCACCTATCAGATACAGGTCTAAGTTTATATCTTACCTGCCCTTTATTCCTAACAACACCCTCATCATCTACATAGTTGCTTATCTCTGTTATCGTAAAGTAAGATGTCGTAAAGCCAGAAAATTTTCTGTTACCATATCCATCATCATAATCTTCTGTAGCATTATTGGCATCATTTACGTAATCATGAAAAATGCCCATACATATAGCAGAATTATATACAGCCCCTATTTGGCCTTTCTTGAGCTCAAGATAAAATGTGCCTGTGTCCAGAATATTCCCATCGGCATCCACATCTGGCACAACTTTCTCAATCACTCCTCCGCCAGGGGCCCTCCACTCATCACCAACAAGAATCTCAACCATATTGTACACAAGTTTAGGCACAATAAGTTCTTTGCGTAGTGTAAGTCTGTCCGCTTCTATTGATCCATCCTTATTAATGATTGCCCCGGTACCTGTTATTCCTGGCACATATCCCGGTGTCTTGAATGTCTGTGCCATTACACCCAGGAACTCTACCCAGTCCTCTTTGCGTACAGGCTGGTTTAACCACTCATTAAAAACTTTTCCATCCCACTTTACCGAATCAAGTGCTTTTTCAGCCTCAGCAGCATTATCCGCAAATCCAGCTTTTACTTTTTCCAATTTAGATTCATCTGCCCCCTCAATCTTTTGAAGTAACCACAAGTAGAACAACTCATCTATACGTATAGCCTCAAGGGCTGCGAGGTTAGTATGCACATGACCATCACCTTGTACAGCAGATTGGCCTGCCTCAGGAGTTATGACTGTTACTCCTGAAGAAGTACTGGATTGCACTCCAAGCTTCCTGAGTCTCTTACTGCGTGGAGCAGCAACCCTTGTTGTTGTCTTTACGTTAAAGTTATTCATACTCTATACCCTCATAATTATCCTCTACAATCTCAACCGCTGTTATTTCCGATGTATCAGTACTGCAGTCTTGCACTTCATTCTGCAGTAAAAATGTCCCATCCATACTATTATCCCCGAGTATACAAAATTCAGGAAGGAGAACAGAGGTCCCAGTCAATATATTCTTTCGCCCAGCATACTGGCTATATACTGTACCTATTAGTAACCTTTCCAGTCTATCGGTTACTCCCGCTCGTTCAAATTCTTGCAATATATTGTAACCTTCATCAAAGATTTGTCCCTTTGCATTTGGGCTTCCATAGGTTGCTGTTGTAACACCAACAATTGTATCAATATCATAGCTCTCCTTCGCAGCCTTATTTATCCAGGCTGAATCAACAATATCCTTTGTGTCGGTTTCAGTAAAATTACGTCTATAAAGGGTTATAGATGGATTTTTATAACATACCCAGCGTGTCCATTTATATATATCCTTTACCTCTCTTTTGTAATCAAATTGGTGCATACCCGCCCCAATCTCTAATTCCAAATAACCTCCACACATAGGCAAATCAATAAACTCACCATCCCCTATAGTTTGCCATCTTTCAGGTAATTTCCCTCTGTAGTATCCTATTATCGGTTTATTCTTAGCCCAACCACCAAGGCCTGTCTTACTCTTCCTGTTCTCCCAATCATAGTAACACAGATAAGCCTGGCCCCAAGAACCTTCCCCTGATACCCAATGGCAGTAATGCCCTGGATGTTCATAGGTTGAACTTTCCATTACTTTGTAGTTCTCATAATGATATAGAGCAATCCCCTCAGGGGAACGCAGTGTCAACCGGATTGGGACATAAGCAAAGTTGCACCAGTCATTCATATTTCCGAATAAACCACTCTCATTATATTCCCCAGCCTCCTCAAATGGATTATATCTTACATCCCAAAGAAAATCCAAACTGATTTTCAGTTTGTATTTTATCCTTGAGATAGAAGTGTAACCAAGATAAACAGGAGGACATTTTATAATAGTACTTGTATTTACATTTCCCTCTGCCAATGTCCCACAGTCCTTAGGAGTATTAAGTATCTGCCATGTGGCACCATCTGTTTTAATAGATCCAAGGCCACCCCTTAACGACATTATAACTCCTGTCGCCTCACTCCCGGAATGTATTGGGGCAATTTGGAAGAATTTTGCCCCATTGGCCAATGTGAGCTCACTTTTGAGTTCAGCTGAATGGTGAATACGGAAACCTTCCATATCAGTGGAAAGTCCTAAGCTATCCTTTTCATAAGACATCCTTATAAGTACTCCTCCTGTCTCATCTGTCAAACTTTCGTCAGTCTCCACATCACCATGCAGCATCTTGGAATCTGCATACGGGGAAAATGTTACTTGGACATCGTTGTACACCTTATCACAAGACAGGTACGAATCATCAGACTGCCAAATGATATTTTCTTTTTTAATCCCATTAAAAAGGGCATTGATATCATAGATTATCACTTTACCAGCCTTCTGTATTATTCGCAATGCAAAAGGTTGTAGGATAGCCTCCAATACTTCTCTGCAACTCAAGGATTCCCCCTCTTCATCATAGAAATTGCTTTGCAGCAAATTCTCTTTATCCAGAGAAATATTCTTTGAAACAAAATTATAATCTCTCTTTGTACTGATATGTTTTACAATTTCTGTATATGTGATTCCTGTTTTAGCCAAGCATATTGCGATCATCTCATCAATACTGAGTATCCCGGTTGCACTCCATCCGAACCTCTCCAGACATGCAAAATCTGCGAACGTTAGTGTAACCTCGTAATCATCCTTATATGCATACGGCTCCTCATATAACTCTGTATCCAATGTTCCACTCCAGTACAACGCTCCATCTCTGTAGATATTGAGTAATATTGCCCCTACCTCTACAGTATATAAATCAACAAACTGCCTATCACTCTCACTCAAAAGCTTAAGGGTAACTGCAGATGCCTGTATAGGTTTAATCTTATCATCTGACTCCCAAGAAATTTCTAAAGGGGAGTCTGCAGGAAATGTCAGTGTATCAGGAATAGTACTGCCATATCCCTCCTGGAGTATATCTATTCTCCACCTTACATTGTTTTCACTTAGAAAACTTCCAGTGTATCTGATACCTTTAGCCATTTGTTCTTCTTGATATTCTTGAGTGTTTTTTCAATATACCTGTTAGTACTCTGCCATCTATTTTAAATTCAACCTCTCCATCACCACCAGTAGAATCTGAGCCCATCAAAGATTTTAGTTTATTCAAAGGGGCAACCACCTCAGGGTTAGAGGCAGCATTGGCATACTCGCCAAAAAGTCCCAATGTAGGGCCATAGGCAATACCTCCATTGGCAAATTTTGGTATTGAGGCAATTGCTCCAAGCACACTGGCAATAGCCGCAACAGCCATAATAGGTCCCACAATTGGAATACTTGCCACTGATGATGCAGCACCAGTGGCTGCAGCTGCTGTATTTGCTGTTGTCTCTGCTTGCTTTACAGGAATAAGAGCCATAATCGCAGGTATTGCCGCAGCAATAGCATTTACGATATTTGCACCCCACTCAAGCCATTTACTGGCACCTTCCCCAACTATTTTACCCATACTGCTCATTATTGAGCTCATCCCTCGCATCGCCTCAGATGCAGTATTTCCCTGTTTAGCTATAGTTTCAATCTGTTCAGAACAATCTTTCACATCTTTGATTACAGGTTTGGCTCCCGATAGCCCCAAACGTATGGTAAGATCCTTTTGAGCAAGAGCCTCTATAGGGGCTGCAACCTTTTTCATATCCGGCAAATCCAGCTTAGGCCTTACTTTTATTTCCGGTTGTACTGTAGATGTGTTAGTGGTAGAAGTGGGGGTAATAGGTGTTTCTGGTAAAACAAAGTCAAAAGGTACAGCACTATTGTTAATCTTTGCAATCGTATTCTCGTTAATGGCATCTGTCTGGTCATTGATTGCTTGTATAGTATCATCTACAGGTTTATCCTCTATTCCAAGGAACTTTTTCAACCATTTCCACGCTGTTTGAATAGCTCCTGAAACCTTCTCAAAAGCTTTAACAAGTCCACCCCAAATTAAGGATGCAACATTCTTGATAGCACCCCAAACTTTATCACAAATAGACCTAAAGCCATCAAATTTGTTGTATGCAATAGCTACTCCAGCTGCAAGCAACCCTAATACTTTAATAACAATACCGATAGGGTTCATGGAAAGAACCAGGTTCAAAGCCTTTTGTACAACAGTCCAAGTCTGGGTTGCCACTGTTACCGCTTTGGTAGCAATATTTTGGGCTAAAGTTCCTTTTGTAAGTATCCCGATAACTTTACTTACCTTAACAATACCAGAATATAATGATTGCCCTAATTCCAATAATCCAGCTAACCCCATAGCATTCTCCGCAAGTAATGTTATATATGGGGCTGCTCCTCCTACAAACTCTGTAAAACCAATCTTCAAATTATCTACCTGTGCCCTGAGTTCAGCCAATCTCTGGGCTGTGGTAGCTGTTCTAACTGCTGCTTGTTCTTGGGCTACAGAAGTCCCTGTAAGCTGAGTTGTCATTTCATCCACAGCAGTTGCATTCTGGATAAGAAATTGAGCTGCAGCAATGTTTTCCATACCAAACACCTTAGAGAGGTAAGTAGCATCTGTAAGTTTAGGCTTAAGGGCTTCAAGAGCTGTCCCCAAAGAAGTTTCCCCAAGGTTCACACCCAGTTCTGTATTCAATTTGAGGATTATATTTCGTAATGCCGTACCTGCCTCGCTTCCCTTCAGGTTAGCCTGGGAAAGAATCTCCAATGCTCCGGCTGTACTTTCCACATTCAAGCCCATTGCTGAAGCAGCAGCACCCACAACCTTAAATGACTGTGTTAAGTCTTCAATCTCGGCAGCCCCATACTTGGAACCAGCAGCCAAAACATTTATAACTCTATCGGCTTCCTCCGCCCCTAATCCAAACTGATTGACAGTACTAGCCAAAGCCGTAGCCGCCCCATCAAGGGACATTCCAGCAGCTTGAGCCAGAGTAATTGATTTCTCTTGTAATGTATTAAGGCCCTCAATGCCTATTTTAGATATCTCAATATTGGATGCAAGAATAGAATAAGCACGTGCCGCAGTATCTGCGCCAAGCCCTGAACTGGCTCCAAGTTGTCTGCTTCTCTTCTCAAGATCCTCCAGTTCCTTGCCGGTTATACCTGTAATAGAACTAAGATCTGCTATAGATTGCCCAAAGGACATACCTGTTTCAGCAACAGCAGAGAAAGAACCGCCCAACTTATCGAGTACTCCGAGCATAGCGTCAAATTGTGGCATTTTCAACTTGTCGCATACGCTTTGGAATTTGGAAGTCTGGGATTGTGCTGCTTTAGCCTGTTTATCCACCTGCTCAAAAGCATCCTCAATCTTATTTAGGGCTGCGGAAATTTTATCCCTGAGTTCTATTATAATTGAAACTTTTTCCATATATTTGCATCAAATCAATGAGTTATGGATTTCTTGTGTGATTGTATATTCACTGTCCTTACTTGGATCGGCGGTATTATTATGTTGTATTTTCCTGTTTGGTTGATTCGTGTGATATGGAAAAATACAGGGGATAAGGGTTGCTGTTAACTTACTTCAGCCCCCATCTCTTTTTTGCAGCTTCATATCTTGCCATAAACTCCTCTTTTGATATTTCTTGATTCTCTCTTTCACCCTTACCATCCCATGGTAATGGAAAAACTTGTTCTGCTGTCACTCCTGGTTTTAAGTAAGGTTTGATGGAATAAAAACTCATAAGCCTTGTTTGTTCCCATCCTCTTCTGGAAGTATTCTCTTCCCTCTCAATCCAGATTTTGCTAATCTCCGTAAACTCAGATGGGGTGCACCTTTCAAAGTCTTCAATACTCATCCCGATACACCCCACTGCTATTGCTAACAGTTTTTCAATCCCATCAAAATCATCGGATATCCCTGTTAACTTTTTTTTTCTGCACTCTCTGCCAATCCCTCAGACCACTGATTCAGTTGCTCTGGATCAAGGTGGTCCATAAAGTCCTCAACAGGAATAAGGAATTCAACCTTATCAGCATTACAAGCACTTACTACGCAGCACCACAGAAATATCAAATAGTTCTCAAGATCATCTGGCTTGATTTCTTTTATATCAAGCCCTGTAAGGCGTTTGAAGCGCACAATCGCACCCATAGTTGTTCTACATGGGTACACTTTATCAGAAATTTTAATTGTTGTCAGCATATCCCTTTATTAAGCAGATTCAACTTCTGTTAGACCGGTACCAACTTTATTTACAGGGCCACTGTTCTCAAGTTGTACACTATATTTTGCATCTTCACCAGCTTGGCCATCAAGCTCAAGAGATGTGATAATATAATTGCCTTTATATCCCCCGGCTGTTTTACCAGTTCTTTCGTCACCATCTCTCAAACTATATTGTACCTCAATAGGGACGCCAGCCAACTGCATATCTTTCAACTGATCATAAGTTGGTGTATCCTCATCCCCATTGACAAGAGCACAGCCATCTGCTGTAATGCTTTCTGAGAAGCTCTTCACATACTTCTCTTTCCATTTGCCAGATGCAGCCTCCTTAGTCTGTCTTTCCCCGGTCTCTGTGGTAGTAGTAACTTTACAACCTGTACTGAATCCTAATGCTGCCCCTGCAGCACTCAAAATCAGATCAGTCCCGTCTAATACACTTTTATTTTTATTTGTACTCATCTTAATCTCAACTTTATAATTATCAATAATGCCAGGCAGGCTATAAAGCCTATCCAAAACGATATAAGTGCAATCTTTGCAGGGGGAATCTTATTCTCATTCTCCTGCTGCACTTGAAGTTGCAAATTATTATATGCCTCTTCTACAGATGTTGCCTTACGTTCATAATATTCACACATCCTTTGCAGAGAATCACAAATTGCATAAACCACAACTGTGTCATTCTGAATCTTCACAACGGCCGTTGCCTGGCCGCTTTTAACTCTATACTCTGCTCGGGGCGGCAGTTCACGGAGGTTCTGTTGCGTCACCTGCAGTTTCGCTACAGATTGTGGAACCTTTTCCATCTTTACCAATCGCATCTCTTGCGAGAGGCTGTCCTTTTGCTTTGTACTTTCTGTCTGCTGCTGATTCTCCACCACTTTTCGGGATGTCCCGCAACCCATTAAGCACAGGACAATTATCGTGATGCTTACACTTATTGGCAGCATCAAGAGCTTTGCGAAGCCTCGCCAATTCCCTTTTATGGGAAGCCAGTTCCTTTTTGTACTCATCTAATACATTTCTCGTTTCCTGTAATTCCGCTTTGAGTGGATTTACAATATTCTCTATAAGGACTCTTGTTGCCAGTTCAGTGTTGGTTATTCTTATTGTCTCGGCTTCAGCCTTTGCTTTCTCCGCTTCTGCCTTAGCCTGTTCCGCTTCGGCAACAGCTTTCCTCACTGAAGATTTAAGAGTAAGAATTGCAAGTATTGTTGCAATAAGACCTCCCCCAAGCAATATGTTAATAACCTCACTGAGTGACATAATACTACTGTTTAATTCCTATTTGATGGAGCCAGTCCTGAACATCAAAACAAGGGCAATCCTTATCCGACAATTCATTATGGCCTACAATCTTCACATGTGGAAAACGCTTATGGAAATTGGTAACATACTCAATCATACTCTGCAACTGTTCTGCTGTGCGGGTATCTTTAGGCTTCATAGTTTTTCTCTCCAAACCGCCCACATACACCACGTGACGGCTCATTGAGTTATATCCTGCAGCCCCATTGGTTATCTCCCAATTATCTACAATTGCATCCTCATTATTATTTACAAGCCTCTCTACTTCCCCATCAAGATGGATCATATCAGTATAACCTACTTGCTTCCAGCCACGCCCACCCTTGCTTACAGGGTTAGTGTGCCATTGTCTTATCTCTTCAGATTTAACCTCACGGCCTTCGGGGGTGGCTGTGCAATGTAGGACAAGATATAAAAGAGGTTTAGCCATTACTCCTGGTTCTCGGGGTCCCCACCATTATCATCTGAAGAGTTTGTACCCTCTCCATCGGCCGGGGCCGAACCCTCAGCAGAGTTCTCTGCCTTAGCGTTTGATTTTTCTTTTGAGGTCTTAGGAGTATTACCAGACTTTTTAGGTGTTTTCTCCTTAGCTGTAGTCTTTGAGCCCTCAACAGCTTCACACAACTTGCGGTTAAGCATATCCTGGACTCTTCCCTCATCTGCTATATCAATAATCTCCCCAGGTCTATAGACTTTCTTTGTCTCTTTATCCCTGAACGTAATTCGTACTTTTAGTTTCATAATTCAATATTTTAAGGTTAAACATTAGGCTGATGGTATCTCATAACCGGAGACCATTACAACTGCACAATCTTGTTTCTGTGGCATACAGATAAAGTAGTTGCGGAATGCAACCCTGTTTCTCTGATGTTCTGGATCTGTCTCAGCTCTGCTGAAATACATCTTTAGAGAACCGCTTGCGCGGAATAGTCTGTTCTTATAGAATGCAAATGAACATCTGAACTCACCATCCTCACCTGTTGCATCCAATGCCTTTTTCTCTCCGGATGTGGTGTAATATGGGGTGGCAGAGTACTCATAGATATCAAATCCATACAAGCGGCCTACTTTACCGTTGACATTATCCAATGAATATTGGCGCACAAAATTCTCATCAAACAACAGGATGTCCTGTACATGGTCAGAGCTCAAAATAAGTCTTCTGCCCTCTGTAAGAATACCCAAATTATCCATAGCAGTTTTCATTCTTACAAGGTCTGCCTTCACCAGACGTTTCCTGCCTGTTACAGGGTCCACCTCACCTGTAGTAATCAGTACAGGAGTCTTATCTGTATTCTTGGCACAACAGATGGCGTGAGCAGCTTTGCGGTACCTGGCCTTGCTTATTGCAGGTTCATGCAGCCCAATAACCCTTGACATCTTATCATAACTGATAGCATGCAACTCATCATCTGTTACAGGAGTAACCTTTGTTTGAAACTTATCCAAGCCAATAGGAATATCCTCATCTGTTATGGCCTGTTCAGGGATTGGATAAGTTGAGTTATTAATAAGCACCTCTGGCTCTACTCCCACATCCACAAGATGGATAACATCATTTTCCACAAGGTTGGAATGATCTGGAACACCCTCAAGCCAATTGGCAAAGAGTTCAGCATCCAATCTCTTTACAACCTCGCCGGTCCAAATCTCTTTATATACACCCTCTCTTAGGATACCCATCTCCATTGGAAGTAACCCTACCAATGCAGAAATACCATTCATCCCGATAGCGGACGCCACAGGATCAAATCCTGCCGCAGTTCCAATTGTGGCTCCTGCAATTGCATTGAACAGGATAGCCATAATACAAGTAATCATCTTTCTCATACTCATTGTAAATTATAGTTCACACTCTTTTCCATACTCTGCCTTATACAAAGCCTTGTACTGGGCAGGATTATTTTTTCTCAATTCAATCAATTCTGTAGCCGGCACCTCGCTCAGTTTTTTGTAAGTCACGGCAGGGCTATTCTCAGGGGCCACAAAAGAACTTGGCTTCTGTACAGGGGCCATAGCATTAAGAGTAGTCTGCAAATCTGCCAAACCAATCTTCTTACCCAAATTGATAAAATGATCCTTTTGGGATGCCTCAAGTCTGCTCTCCTTGATTGCAACTTCAACCGCTGAGGTAATAGAGTTCAGCTCCATAGTCTCAAGTTTAGACTTCATCTCGTCGCTCTTTTGAGCTGACAACTGAATTTCCTTAATCTTGGCCATTACAGTGGCCAGGTCAGCATCCTGCGGCAAACCCAACTGTAAGGCTACTTTCTGTAATTCATTCATTGTTGTTGTGTTTTTATGGTTATTTAGTACAGGTAAGGGATTTGAACCATCCTTACCCAGGTTAATTGTCTTGCCATCCATCTTGAGCACAATGGCATCATCATTGGCTCCAATATCTACCAAAGACACCTCCGTAAGTTTCCATTTTGTAATTGTTGGGTAGCGTTGTCCCTCTTTGATCATCTCCGGGGCATCAGATGTCTCAAGAATATCAACACCAACTGAGACCATCCTAAGGGAACCAAATTCATACTGTTTCTTGCATTGTACAGACAGTTCTGTAGCCTCATCAAATACAAGTTCTGCAGTAATCTCTTCCCCTTCAACCTTAATATCTTTCAAGAGGCCTATTACTTTCCCCCTTGCGTGCATATACAAGAGTACCGGGTTCTTCAAGTACTGTTGTATATCACCGCCTGCAGTTACCAGCCAGGTACTATAGGCATTCAATGATTCATTTGTTAGTCTTACTCTCTTTGGCATACTCTTCATTTTTGTTGCGAGTTTACTACCACCAAATCACTGTTCAAAAAAAGTGTGCAATCGTTGCACACTTCTATGAAACCATTGCACACTTTCTTGCTTACACACCTCTATTTGAAGACTTTTGAAGAAAATTTCATAAGCTTATGAAGAAGAAAGAATCAGACAAACTCAAATCACTTGCCCGCTCTCTATTCATCAACGGGACGCCAATGATAGAGATAGCGGATAAATTGAATGTATCACGCGCTACAATAAGCCGTTGGAAAGACGCAGAGGGTTGGCAAGAAGCCAGAGCTGCAAAAAACATCTCACGTCCCGAACTCGTAAACAAGCTGCTACTGAGTATTGACAATCTAATTGAAAAGTGTCAAGAAAAAGAAGATCCTTTGCTATTGGGAAGTCTTGCCGATAAACTCTCAAAATTTGCAAGTGCAATAGAGAAGCTTGATAAAAAGGCTAATGTTGTAGACACTATTGAGGTATTTATGGCATTCTCCCGATGGATGGAATACAGAGCTCAAACCGACCCTGAAATCACCCCAGAACTTCTTAAAACATTCAACAAATACCAGGATCTGTACATCGCAGAATCAATTGGATTAAAATCTTAATTTTTTATGGCTACTGCAAAAGATGTAAAATATAGCTATGCCGAATGGCAAGAGCATTGTAAGCGGGTACAAAGTATTACCAGCACAACCAATCTTTTGTCTGAAACGCCAGTACAGAAACAGCAGAGAATCAAAAAACTTCTATCTGATTATCCGGCATTCTGCGAATATTACTTTCCTCATTTTCTCACCTTGAGAGATAAATCAACGGGAAAGGTAATACGCACTATCCATAATGCGGATTTCCATAATAAAGCTGCAAAAAAAGTCAAATCAGAAGCCAACCTTAAAGCTGTATTCAAATGGCCAAGAGGGCACGCTAAATCAACCCATTTTGATGTGTTTATACCCCTTTGGCTAATGTTCCAACCCCAAAGGCTTATCAACTTTATGGTGGTAGTGGGTAAAAGTGAAGACAGTGCAATACGCTTGTTGTCCGATATCCAGGCAGAACTTGAATACAACGAGCGTATAAAAAAAGACTTTGGTACTCAGAAAAACCTGGGCAGTTGGCAGGATGGGGAGTTCTCCTCCCAGAACGGAGTAAAATTCCTGGCGGTTGGACGCGGGCAATCGCCACGCGGATTAAGAGATAGGGAATCACGCCCAGACTATATTGTCATTGATGACTTGGATGATGATGAGCTATGCAAGAATGAACGTAGAGTAAGAGAACTTACAGATTGGGTTAAGGAGGCCCTTTTCGGGGCTTTAGACGTAGGAAGAGGTCGTTTTATTATGGTAGGTAACCTTATTTCCAAAACCTCCGTATTGGCCAATATCGCTGCCACAAAAGGGGTGCACGTCTCAGAAGTGCAGGCTGTAGATAAAAATGGATATCCAGTCTGGAAAGAGAAGTGGACCAAAGAAGAGGCACAAGCTTATGCAGATTTCGTCGGATACCGGGCGTGGAACAAAGAGATGATGCACAACCCTATTACAGAAGGTACCATCTTTAAGAATGAGTGGATCCAGTACAAGAAGATCCTTCCTCTCCATAAATATGATGAGTTGGTATGCTATACAGACCCATCATTCAAAAGTACCAAAAGCAATGACTACAAAGCGTCACGCCTTTGGGGTAAAAAGGGAAAAGAACTCCACTTGATAGACTGCTATGTAAGGCAGGATACCGTTGGGGGAATGGTACGATGGCTTTACAACCTCTATGAAAGGCTGCCGGAGAATGTTGCGGTAAGGTTCTTTATGGAGGCTAATTTTATGCAAGATCTTATCCTGGATGAGTTCGCTTCTGAAGGTGATATTAGGGGTTATCAATTGCCATTGACCGCTGATAAAAGAAAAAAACCAGACAAACTACAAAGGATTGAGGCTATCAGCCCATTATGGGAAAGAGGTGTTGTCTTTTACAACGAAGACTTGAAGGACAACCCGGATATGCAGACAGGCATAGCTCAAACTCTCGCTCTTGAGAGAGGCAGTAATGTTCACGATGATGCCCCTGATGCAGATGAGGGAGCAATTTATATTCTACAGAAAAGCCATAGGGCAACAAATTTCACCCCAATAATGGGGGGCAGACAATCACCCAAAAACCGTTGGTAATATGATTAAGAGAATTAAAGAGTACCTGTGGGCATACAGGTATAAAAAAGCCGTAAAAAAAGCTAACAACATAGCACAAGATTTCAAGATAACCTGCTATGTATTATACTTCAACAAAAAATTGTGGGTAGTCCCTAAAAGAAGCATTAAAAAACTTATACAGCAACGTAGGTTCAAAGCCGGCACAACTATTCACGACATAGAAAAAATAGCTCTACACATTGCAAAATAACAGCCTATGTTTATTACAGAAGACGATTACAAAGTAGTAATTGGAGACAGTGCACTTAAAGTACTCTCCCAAACATCAGAAGCAGTAAAACAGATGGCCGCAGAAAGAGCCATTGCAGAAATAGGTAATTATCTGAGACCAAAATATGACTGTACTCTGATATTTTCAGCAGAGGCCCAAGAGCGAAACAGGCAGATTGTAATGTATGCCTGTGATATTGCACTTTTCCATATGGTAGCATCATTGCCTGCACGTATGGGATATGAGCTCCGCAAAGAGCGGTATGATATGGCAATCTCCTGGTTGGAGAAAGTCCAATCCGGAAAAGTAGTTCCTGATCTGCCACTGGTAACAGATACAGGCAATACAGGATCATCCCCTATAATGTTTGGTGGTGAAAAACAACATAAAACAATCTGGTAACTATGAGCAAAAAAAAGAGTACTCCCGATAAGGAACAGAAAAGACTGAAAAAGATGGTCATAGACCTGTACAGGCAAAATACCTATCTGAGAGAAAACGACCTCAAAAAATGGAGACAAGCCTGTCAATTGGCAAGAAACATTGAAAACCCTTATAGGGTAGAACTATACAACATCTACAGAGATGTAGAACTTGATTTGCACTTGGCTGGAGCTGTTGGGCAGGTAAACGGTTTTATAAAATGCCGTTCTTTCAAGCTGGTGGATGAGAACGGAGATACAGATACTGATGCAGTAAAATATCTTAACACAGAATGGTTCAAGGAACTGATGGATCTGTGCTTGGAATCTATCTACTGGGGGCACTCTCTCATTGAGCTTGGGGATGTTATAACAGATGCCAATGGCCGTATCTCCTACAATGGTGTAAAACTCATCCCAAGAGAACACGTAATCCCAGAATACGGTAGAATTGTCAAACATACAAGTGATAGCTGGCACAGTGGCCTCCTTTATAGAG
This sequence comes from Candidatus Egerieisoma sp., assembly GCA_045636765.1. Classification (GTDB taxonomy): domain Bacteria; phylum Bacteroidota; class Bacteroidia; order Bacteroidales; family UBA932; genus Egerieousia. The sequence continues at coordinate 13,535 of JAZTYE010000099.1, read as the reverse complement.
AAGCCCCAAATTGCTACTGGCTCATTGAAGCAGGCAAGAAAAACGACTTGGGAAAATACGAAAAAGCCGCATTGCAAACTATCCCTAAGAAGTACGCAATGTCATTCTGGGATGCGTATGCAGAGATGTTTGGCATCCCACTCCGTATTGCCAAAACAAGTACAAGAGACAACACTGAAAGGAACCGCGTGGCTAAGATGATGGAGACTATGGGGGCTAAAGCCTGGGGAGTATTTGATGACACTACAGAAATTGAGCTTGTAGAAAGTTCAAAAGGAGATGCATACAATGTCTATGACAAACGTATAGAGAGGTGTAATACAGAACTATCCAAATTGGTGCTGCAGCAAACTATGTCAATAGATAACGGCAGCAGCCATAGCCAGTCTGAAACGCATCTCAAGGTCTTTAAAAATCTCATAGAGTCATATTCAGACTTCTTGAGAGATATATTCAATAATCAGCTGTTGCCAAATATGGTAAGGCATGGCTTCCCTCTTAAGGGGTACTCCTTTGAATGGGATGATCCTGTGGATTACACCCCAGAACAGCAGTTAGCCTATGAGAAGTTTATAGCAATAAACTATGAAGTACCAGGCTCATATTTTGAAGACAAATACGGTGTTCCTGCAGGGGAAAGACGAAATCCGCAGTATCTGCAACAGGAGCAGGACTATGAGCAAAAGAGACAAGAAAACTCTTCCCCTTTTTTCGCTTAGGCCCCACCTATATTGTGGGGCTACGAAAAGGCTATAAGGAGTTTAACAAAGCAATAGAAGCACTATGTGGTCAACAGATTGAATTGGCCAAGGATGATAAAATCCAATATAACCAGGATACATTTGACCAGTTGGCCAACCTAATATACAATAGTGGAGGTTTCAATAGTTCACAACTAGATACTACCCAAGGCCGTAACGCTCTAAAAGAAACACAAAAGATCCTGTGCCAGGCAATAAAAGAGGCGGTAAACTATGAAATACCGCCACAATTATTGTATGCATTAGAAAACAATGCATTTATTTTCTCAGGGTTCAAAACGTTCCATACTATGAGAGAAATAGGGCTTTCAATGGTAACAGATACTGGAGAAATAAAACCTTTTGAACAGTTCCTAAATGATGTTCAAGCAGTAAATAATACATACAATCAGCATTATTTATATTCAGAATATCATCATGCCCTAAATGCATCTCAAATGGCAGTAAAATGGCAGGAATTTGAATCCAATGGGGATGAATACTGTCTGCAGTACAGAACAGCCAATGACTCAAAAGTAAGAGAAGAACACGCTGTATTGCACAACACGACCCTTCCAGTTTCAGACCCATTTTGGGACCAGTTCTACCCGCCAAACGGATGGAACTGCAGGTGTACTGTTGTAGAAGTTCTAAAGAGTATGTATGAAGAGACAGACCCAGAAGAAGCCCGCAAAAGGGGTATTGACTGTACAGATGGCGAAAAGAACAAGATCTTCAGGTTTAATCCTGGCAAGATAATGAAACTGTTCCCGCCAAAACACCCATACTACAAAACACCAAAACAAGACAAGATAATTATTGAGCAGATCTCACAGGAAGAAGCGAGAGAGAAACGCATTGTAGAAATGATGTCTGAGCTTCCCGATAACCTCACCCAAGAGGAGAAACAAGCCATTGCCCAACATAACCTAAAAATTGAGGAGGCTTTGAAAATTTCCAAAGGGAGCAGAATGACTGTAGAGCAAGCGGACAAACAAAATGCCAACCCTAACTACTGTAAAGAACGAGGGTACGGCATTAACTGTCAAACCTGTACCCCTGCCTATGTGCTTCGTACATTAGGATTTGACATAACTGCAAAATCAAACACTCCTGGTTCAAAACTTGATTATCTGAGTAGAGGATTTAATGCGTGGGAAGTATGGCAGAATCCAGATGGAACACCTGCAAAACATTACTCCGTCAACACCTGGTTAAGAGAGAAAGGTTACAAGCAAATGACAGATCAACGTTGGATTAAATATTTTAACGAAGCTTGTAAAGAACCTGGTATATATGGATTATCCATCGGATGGAAAGGAAGTGGCGGACACATGACTATACTGCAAAGATTTGAAAATGGAGAACTGCGTTACATAGAACCTCAGCACGACAATTCCAAAGGTTCAGGCAGAGAATCAAGAAACCTAGCCTACCTTGCTAGAGCAGGCGCATCTCGCCAACATGAATGTAGGGGAATAATGAGGATAGATAATAAACTTTTCAACTTAAGCTACATTGAGATCTTCAACAAGTAAAGAAACAATATCCAAAGCATCAAAACCGTTCACCTCTGTGACGGTTTTGTTTTTGTATAGGAATACCACTGGGAAACCAGCACAAACATCCTCAGGGAAAATAAAGCAGAAAGCATCACTACCCTTGTATTCTCCAAGGTAGGCAAAAGAATCCCCATATACATCAATAAGAGATTGTGCTGCTTTCTTTACTTTATCCGGTGTCTCCATAATATCTAAATGATTGGTCACAAATATATAAATTTTTCATCTTTACTGCAAAAGAATCTGCAACTACACAGATAGTGCAAGATGACTTTAAAATACAAATTGAAGACCTAAAATAGATCTTCAATAAGAGGAGTCCAAACCCTTGCGGGATAGGACCAGTACAAAGGTCGTATTTTTATTATACAAACAAAAAAGTGTCCATAATGGGCACTTTTTTACTTATTAGCACACTGTTGCTGCGCTTGTTGGGTTTCTGTAGGTTGAGATGGCCATTTAATTTGTTTCAGGATAATTCCTGCCATTTCCTGAGAAACCCTCTCAACAGTCTGTCGGTCAGCCTGAGATAGCCGGTCTCCATAGGAATTATATGTACATCTGCGCATAGTTATTGTATTTTATGTTATTTGTTTAAGTAGTTTTCAAAAAAAGGTTTATTTAATTCCGGTTCAAAATAATGTTTCCTTTTTATCCATATAAAGCCATCACCTTTGGATACAACCGCAACATCAACAGGCCCACCGACACTTTCCAAATTAGGGGTAATGTGCCTTTTTAATGATGTTAAGTATATCAAATTTTCTGCCAATTCTGCCAAATCTTCCTTCCCCATAGAGGAAACTGTAGTAATCAAAGGGGAAACCATCTGTTCTTGCTTGATTTTTGCTATATTATTTTTATAGTTCTCAATCACAGGACGCAAATCTATACCCTTAATCATTTCAGCCAATTTAATATCCTTCGTTGAAACTATCTTTGACAACCCATTAATTACATCAGTAATAGCTGTCAATGTTGTATCAAAAAATGTATCTTCCATTTTTGGCGTTACTCCTGTTACATACGATAGGATATCATCTTTTTGTGCCATAGGACAAATATATGCATCCTGCCCAGACTCTTCAACCTTCTCAAAAGTATCTTCATCCCATCTTAAATGTCCTGCAACCGAGCTGAAGATTTTTGTCCTATACAAAGATGGGAAAATATCTTTATCGCCATATCCAAAGAATGCTAATCCTGAATATTCTGGATGATTTACACACCTCTTAGTAAATACATAATACAGAAGTTCTATAATCTTATTCTCATGTCCAGCATAGTTAAGTTTGGACTTCTCAATATCCCCTTTTATGATGTGCAAAGCAAGTGCTATTGCTTTGCTAAAAGCAGACATAGTTAACCCGTTTACTTGGTTATCTGCCTTTATGTATTTTTTGATCTGACTATCTAAATATTTTGATAACTCTACATCACTGTTTAAAATATGGGGATTAGATTCCCAAATAAAACTCCAATATGCAATAATTTCACTAGATAATATTCGGTTCATATCATCATTCTTAAGATAAGAATTTTTATAAGTATCCAAATATGAATAAAAATCTAGTGCATATTCTTTTAGACTGTCAAACTTTTTATCCTTTAATTGATTTCTATACATCTTAATTACAATCTCCCATGGTACTATTGAGTTGAAAGATGCATTATTATATATTGCAATGCCTACAGGATGATGCTTGGATAGTGTGAAAATTTTATTTGCGTTGTTGTAAATTTTTTGTCCACCACCTACTGTTACAGCACTATCTGCAGCTATGGCAATAGCCTGTTTATTCAATATCCCTACAATTGCTGTCATATATGTATAGTCTTTTTCCATTGCAAATATACAAATTCTGTGCTAAAGTGTTTACATTGTAACTCAAATGAAACAAAAAATCCGACACTTTGTTTGTGCCGGATTTGTGCTATCATTATGAAGATAGTTAATGCTGTTTAATCTCTTCACCAGGGGTATTTACTGTCCCTCAGCCTATAGCGATTTCAGTTCTCTTTGGGCCTTGGCCAGTCTCCTTTTATATAGTCTTATCAGAGGCGCTTTAATCTTTTTCTCGCTTCCCAAATTCGTTACTCCAACATATCTGCCAAATAATATTTTTGTTTCAGGGTGCTCCAGTTCTTGAATTACCTCTTGATACCACTTAATGGTAGAGGCAAGGTCGTTAGCCAGCTTTAAAGTTTTTGCTTCCATATTTTAAGATCTTGAATGTTCTTTGATTGATGTTTGAAGAGCAAGGATAGATTCATTCACCTCCTCTGCCGGCACCTCTTCCGGCTCTGTTGAAACTTTGATATTTTTGTAGCCATATTGATCCCAATTTACATCTATCTTTATTACAAATGCATTTGCCATACTAAACAGTCATATTAAATTTTACCTTGTAGGTTTCAATATTCTCCATAATTTCAGTGTGGTTGTGGTTGGTAAGAGTTTTCAAAAGTTCTATACCCCCAAAATGTTCTCCTTTGAGTTCCACCACCTCTTTATGTATTTTATTGCTGAAATCAATAGTGGCCATCAAAGCCTCCTTCTCAGCTGATCCGGCAGCTGCAGAACCATTCCACTGTGTAACCACATGCAAATTGAATGTTCCGGTACCGCGGTAGTAAGATTTTCCCACATTGGAACTCCAGTTAATCTCTCCAAATTCCACAAATACTGCAGGCATCTCAAATGCTGTCTCCTCATCAATGAAATAAACATTCTCATTCCAGAGGTCAATATGTTTGATAGCCCCATTATCCACTTTTTGCAGAGCATCAATAAGTGCATTATATAATTCTTCTCTCATTACTTTTTCAATTTATCCGGGATTCTCTCCAGGTATGGTATAACATTGTCTTTTATTATCTCTTCCACCAGGTTTTCAACTTCCGGCGCATTGCCTATAAATTGCCTTTGAGGTATTTTAATCTTTTTCCCAACCTTCATCAGAGCCATTGCTTTATAGAACTCTGCCTCTGATGAGAGCCGCTTGTTGCGTTTGTTCTGCCGCAACTGCCCTTTTTTATTGCGTCCCATTCCCCCTGTCGCTTCATTGTATTTGGCCCAGAAATACCTTTTCATCTTAGGGGTTACTGTAATTTCCCCGCCCTGGTTCTGGATAGCTGCATAAGGTTGAGAACTTGAGAACTCCACTGCATTGGTTGTAGTCCTTCCGCTTATACTCCTACGCAAATGACCTCTATCAATAAGTAAATGTTTATTTCTTCGTACAGGGCTTTTTCGCCTTGCCCATTTCTGTGAGAAAAATGCCTCCCGCTCAAAATTTCGGTCAAATTCACTTCCCACTCCCACTTTAATGTCTTTAAGTATCTTTTTTATCAACTTGTCCATAATCCTCTGAAAAATCAAACAGTGAAAGAGTGTCATCAGAAATCTTATTGTCAGGCTCTGCAGAGGCGTTGAGTAAGTTATATAGAGTACGCTCTGATATCCTATATTGAGGATAGATATATCTCCTCCAGATCTCCCTATTAGAGAGACCAGATTTGATATGTTCATCATATATTCTGTTAATATCAGTGCAGCGTTTCTTATAACTTTCCCCACACCTCTTTTTAGCCATAAGCACTTACAATTCCTTAAATCTATTTTTCAATACTTCCATAAATACCTGCCTCATCTCAGGTCGCAGTTTAAATAATTTCCGTATAAGGTGAGGAATCTCGTGTGCAGATCCATTCAGCATTATAAAATTCTCACCATCTATAACAGCTGTTGCAACATCTGTTGTCCTTATTTGAGGAGGCATCTCATTATTGATTTCAATGAGATTTGCCAGTTCTACAGCTTTGTGCTCAATCTTGGTCATAATGGTTGTGTTGTAAAGTTAATATCCTTGTGCGACCTGCAATTTGCTCTCAATCTGCTCCATTGTCTCCGTACAGTCAAACTCTTGGCCGTTTTCAGTTGTAATGGTTCTACCCTCATCACCATAATCTACAATAGATTGAATCTTTGCAGCTTTGATAATGATATTCTTGCCATTATCAATATTATGTACTTCAATATATCCTCTCATAATTTTTAGTTTTAGTGTTTGTAAATTAACTTTCTGTCATTCCAAGGGGAACATTTATCCACTCCCCTCTCTCATTCTTAATTTCACATCTTACAAACTGTTTAGACACAGCTGGAGTATAAGCTTCTGTGATAATCTTTACACCCTCAATAAAACGCTCATTGCCATTCTCATCTGCAATTTTGCGAAGCTGTAGGATCTTTGATGCTTTCAATGTTCCTTTTTTGTCTTTAGCCAAAAGGTTCATCACCATATCCAGTAGCACTTTGCTCTCTTCCGAATTGGCCAACCCCTCAATATATTCCTTTACAATAGCAATACCCTCATTGGCTGTATCAAGGTACCCATCAGAAACATAGTGTCCAACAATGATTCTTTTATCTTGCTGAGTGTTGGTAAATGTATGGGATTGATTAAGCATCTCCTTTCCATTGAGTTTGAATAGATCTCCTTTCATTTCAATCAATGTGCTGAAATTCTCCAGTACTGTTAATTTTATCTGCCTAAGATCTTTACTTAGGTTTAGCAACTCTGGTAGTGCAGCTTCAATCTCATCATCCACCATCCTACGATATTTTTCCCTCAAGTCTTTTTTCCTGGCTTCGGTTTCTTTCTGTTGCTGTTCCGCTTGGAACTTCTCAAATGCAGCCAATTGTTCTGGAGACATTTGAACAGTTGTGGTGTTTTCGCTCATAGTTTTATGCTTTAAATTTGTTAAAATTGTAAAATATTATTCCTGCTTTTATACTATCAGGAAGCTGCTCCTGTTCGGATACATCCTGGTTTCTTAAACCGCCCTTGCGGATGATGTTCTCCAGTTTTGGAATGAGGTTCTGCAATTCTTGAATATTCAAGTGTGAAAACTTTTTGCCGGCAATTTTAGGACTCATGCAAAAGGCATCTATCACATCCCAATTATCTACCGTATTTATTCCCAATCTGCCAATTCTCAACAATACAGAGCTTCTAGCTTTCTTGAGATTGCGCAAATGCAGATCTTCTCTCTCTTTACTGCCAAACTCCATCGCATCACACATACATTGAAATTCCGCCTTGCTCATCTCCCTTAGAGATGAGGTCCTACCATCTGTAAACTGCATCACCATCTCCTCTTTGTCAACCATTGGGTTTTGCCTCAATAGAGCATAAAACCTTGAAAAATTATTCTTTCCCATAGTACCATGCTCTTAATTGCTTATCTGCTTCTTCCCAGAATTTATACCCCTGTATGGTATTTCTCCAGTTGAATCCCATTAGACTATACGGGCCTGAATCTCCTAACATAAAAATAAAGAAGTCCAGGAGTGTATTCTGAGAATATGTGAACTTACGCCAATACTTGTACCATGGCTGTTTGCGCAAATACTGTCTTACTTGTTTGGATGTTTTCATAGCTGTGTATTTTAATTGTTTATATCTCTTTCTTTACCGGCCCAATATCTTCTGGCTCCCTCTTCCCATATTATTGCCTTACCTGTCTTGCCAATAAAACGCCCATTGCTGAATGCTGTGTATCCTTCTACCCATATTTTCAGGTCGGCTTCGTATTTGATACTCTTTGCCGGTCTTCCCTCTGGCTGTCGTCCATCAGCATGACTTACCAGAATAATCAGTTTATTTGGATTCTCTTTGCGTAGAGCATTGAATTGCTTGTAGCTTAATCCGCAACTTTGTACGGAATCTATCACAATGAATTGTGGAGATTTTGGTTTCTTGAGCCGTTGGCTAAGATCTTCCATTGTAGTTGTATCCAATAATTGGAACCTATTGCCACATTCCATTACAGATGATCTTATAAGGGCTTGCTGCATAGAGTAGGAATAGCCTTGTTCAAAAGACACATACAGCACTTTGCCAAAATTTGTCAACTCTTTACAGAGGCTGAGCACTGCAGATGTCTTACCGTTACCGGAGTTCCCCCAAAAGAATACAATGCCCCTCTTATCAATGGCCCCTACACAATCTCCCCATATTCCTTGCAGTTCTATGAGTTGGTGCTTTATGCTTAAAACCTGTTGTGTGGTTAAAGTTCTTTTCATTCTATCAGTGATTAAATGCTGATTAATCAACGGTTATCTGAAGTTTTCGTAACTCTTTATGTATGGATTTTTTTACTCTTCTAAGATCATTGCTACATTCTGCAGCTTCACGCTGAACAGTTCTGATGGCTGCTTTATCTGTAAGCCCATTTGCTATACATATTCCCTCCACCTCATTGCTATTTACAAGGTCTAACCTTACAAATCTTCTACATATTCTACTCTCCAGCTCATCGTATCCTTTACGTCCCTTTTGCACCCCTCTACTTACCCTCTTGCTCATATATTCCGTACTCAAGAATATCATTCCGCATTTATCCTCCAATGCGTTGTATAGAGAGATATAGTAGTACAATACAGAATCTGTTAGTTTATCACCCTCATCAAAGATTAATAACGGGTTTCTCTTTTTTACAAGTTCCCTAATTATCTCCTGGAGTGTTTCTCTTATCGTTAAGCCAAATGTGCGTACACCTATTTTCTGTGCCAATTCACGTATGAAATCTCCCTTGTGCATATCCTCACTGCAGGTCAATAGGAATACATCTTTATTCTCCCTAGCAAACACCCCAGCTGCAGTACTCTTACCTATCCCGGCAGGACCTGTAACCCACATTACATTACTGTTAGTTTTAGCATCATCCATATATAGGGTAAGGCTTTCGTATGCTGATGTATGGCATATCTTCCAACCTTTTGCCCCCGATATCTGGCTGTTTATCTTCAGCCACATCTCATCACTGATTTTGTCCCAGTTCTTGTTGATGATGCTGCTTACTGTTGCTGCAGATACTCCCTTCAAAGATGTGGCAGCCTTATTTTGACTTGAGTAACGCTTGATATATTCCCCCAAGTCATTAGCAATCTGTTGTTTTAATTCTTGTGTTACCATAGTATTGAGTTTTACATTTTGTCGTATGCGCTTATTGCATCATAATTGCTTTGTTGCTTCTGCATCTGTCCAAGTGTAACAGGAACCGGTTCCATCTCTTCCATCTGCATCTCTTTCATTACCTCCTCTGCTAATCTCTCATATTCGCTGTTTTTAATACCTAAAAGAGACGGAGAATTCAATCCAAACTGTTCTGGGGCAACCCCGTGTTCCAGCTCCAACTGGTGATTGAGTATATGTCTGCGGATTCTCTCTTTCTTGTTGGCTAATTCTTGTATCTTTAAGAATGATCTTTCTCCTTCTTCCTGGTCCATCATAGCACGGTGAACTGTAATGTATGGCCTTGCCTCCACTTCAAACCTTAACCCGTACTGATCCTTAGTACACAATCTTACTACTGTCATATCGTGAGGATCATACTGAACCCAAAATTCTCTGCCTGTATTTTGGCCTCTCCAGCGCATATCCGGCATACCCTCTTCATTCAAAACCTCATACAGGAATTTTTTCTTATCAACTATAATCTGAATACCTCTTGCGGTAAATGTGCTTGGCTTGGCAGTTGTCATCCAGAACAATTCCTTTTTAAGGGTATCTGTAAGTTGTACAGCCTGGGCATTAGTAGATTCCATATAAAGTTGCATTCTTGGTTTGTCATATTTGAAGTGTGGCAAACTGTTCCACTCCATACGACACTGTTTGTATATCTCCAGCATCTCACTATAAGTAGGCAGATTGTCAACATTCTCAAGAAGGAATTCAGCATTGATTTTTGAACTCTCCTTCTTTGCCTGGATGTTTGCCCCTGTAAAATGCCATAATTTGTGCAGTACTTGTGATTGAAATCTTCCGAAAATACTCTCTATGGTCTTGGATGGTGCGTTATATGGAGCTGTAGGTCTGCTGCAAGTGGCAATTTTTGAAAGCCATAATTTTGCATCCTCTCTTTTTGTACCACCCTGATTGTCATATATAAGCTCAACGGGTAAGCATCCTGTATTTTCAATGGCATTCCTGTAAGCTTCATACATTGTCTCAAAGTTCTCTCTGTCGCTGATGTGATAGCCGATAAGAGCTTCACTGTAGGCATCTACCACTTCAAATACTTGCGCTGCTGCAGCTTGATATTTGCCATTTACATAAGCTTTATAATAGATGTTTATACGGGTACCGTCACCATACCAGATAGCATCTCTACAAGATGGTAGTATGGTTGCATTTTGTCGGGAATACCTCATTTTAGCCTTGAGCTCTCCCTGCTCAGTATCTTTCCATTGTATCATTACTTCCGGGCGATCCAGGAATTGGATAAGGGAACTGATGCTTTTAAGTGGTTTCCATCCCTTATATTCTGCTATTCTATTAAACTCCTCAAAGATCTGCATAGTGTTAAGTACAGGTACCCTGCATCTCTTAAGTGCAATTATCTGCCTACCCGCTGCAGGAGTAATTTTAATGGCATTATCGTTGGTAAGTTTACCACTAATCAAACAAGCATACCCTTCAGCTTTATATTGCCTGATACGGTTTCTCAGTCTTGCACAACTCTTTGGAAGGGTATGGCCATACTCATCTCTCAGTTTCTCACACTCTTCATATATTGGTTCCCAATTTACTGGGGTTGTATTATTTTTCATTCTGCGCTGAGTGTGCTGCAATCTACTCATCTCTATGAGCCTATTAAGGACAGAGGCGTTGATTATATACTCTTGTTGTTTCTCCTCTTTAATTCTGGAACCATTCTCCAATATATGTTGTGCAAAAAACTCCCTTGCTTGCTGGTCATATCTCAACATCTCTTCATTCTTATTAAGCATAGCCTCAGGATTCCCATACTTTTCAATAAACCTCTCCTTAAATCTTGTAGGTAAAGAAGCCCACTCAATTAAAGCAGGATGTCCCAATCCCTTACCGGGACGTATGATGATAATTTGTTTGCGCAGCTGTAAATTCCTGTAATTACAGGTTGTTATAACCGGCTCCCCATCATCACACCTGGTAAGTTCCTGATATGTAACTGCTATTGTATTATTAAGATATTGCATCGTAAAAATATTTGCTCCGGCATTGGGACTCGAACCCAAGACAAAACAGAAGACATTCTGTGTGCTCTACCAACTGAGCTATACCGGATAACCAACTAACTATATGCACATTGTTTATTAGGTCACTTAATTGACATTATACGTTTCAGCTGACATCTGTTGAGCTCTAAAGAGGATTGTCCCCCATTGGCAAAGCCTCAAATCTTCAATTTTCTCTACAACCTCATCACCTTTGAGGATTTCTCCTCTATTCTGCACCTTGCTTATAACAACTCTTATCCCCCCTGGAAAACTTTGGATCATCTCGGTTGGAGTATGTTCGGTCTTGCAGTTAGGAATAAAATTTTCTTCCATTAACCTTGCACCATTATTTATAGCAAATAGTCTTATTTCTTTTGCTTGAGAGCTGTTTGAAACGTAATTGAGTATCCTCCATAGACTCATTCTGGCAAGACCATACTTTTGGTGGATTTGTTTTTTCAATTCGGGTGAAACTTCAATGTACTTTCTCATAATTCTTATATATCTTGTTTTATTCTCTTTTTTCTTACCTTTGTTCTTGTTACCGTGTAACTTTTTTGCAAATATACAGAATTTCTGAAATAAACAATGTTATTTCTGAAATTCTTTACAGAATTTTTACCAAATGACAAAAAAAGATATAAATGATAGAGTTGTACATGCAATATCTATTATACTGAAAAATAAGCAAAACCTATCCAAAACAGCATTTGCAGAATCATTAGGAGTTAAACCTGCTAAATTTTCAGAAATTCTGAATGGAAGAATGCTAGCAGGCACGGATATAATGTCAATCCTTACTGACACTTATGAAATATCTGCTGAGTGGTTGCTTACAGGCAATGGTTCTATATATAGAGCAGAAAATACATCTATAGAATCCCCAAATACAAAACAGATTCCACTTATACCAACTGAGGCATTTGCCGGGTATGGTGAATACTCATACGATGATATGCCTATTGAGGATTTTTATGCTATTCAGGAATTTGACAATGCAGATTTCCTTATTAGAATAAAAGGAGATTCTATGTCCCCAAAATATAATGGTGGAGATGTGATAGCCTGCAAATTAGTTAAGGAGGTTACATTCTGGCAATGGCACAGGGTGTACGCAATATACACCAGGAATCAAGGCGTACTTATAAAAAGAGTGGAAGAATATCCACAAAACAGATCATTCATTACTTTGGTCTCTGAAAATCCCGCATATAAGCCTTTTGAGTTACATGAGGATGAGATTGTTTCTGTAGCACTTGTATTAGGTGCAATAGTCTTGGAATAGGTTCCCACACACTTTTTTAGATAATTTTAGCCGTCAAAACGCTATCCCTTAGTGTATTGACGGCTTATTTATTTGTGAAAATCCTGTAATAAGGGGGTGCCTATCCTTTAATTTTCAGGGAATAAACTACATTTTTAAGGTCTTAGGGGGGGGGATATACCTATATTTTACTCTCGTTTTTTGAATACCTAAATGAATACCTAACGACACCATTTCGTTTTTTTAAGGCTTATTTTTGAATATCTAAATGAATACCTAAATGAATACCTAACCTTCAAAAGTTAACATTTTAACACTCCCGGATTATCCAAGTATAAGCATAAAAAGACATTCTAAAAAGGATCAAAAGAAGAACTTTCAAACAGTAATTGAACACTTATACCATATAATAGAAAAACCGCCAGAAACGCCTCAAAAAAGGCCTCCAGCGGTCATTTCTCAATGTAAAACTATGGTAACGCTAAGATGCGTTGCACAAATGTAAACTATTTAATTGAATACACTGTTCAATAAGGGGGAAATTACATCAGTAATGACATATTTATGTTACAATTCGTTTTTTAGGTAGTAACCAAATTTTTCTTCTCAACTCCTATAATATCAATAACTTATATCCTATATCCACTACACTATACTGTTACATTTGGTTTTACTGCCCGTACAGAAGTGTTCATAAGACAAGCCTCGGTGTAACCTGAGGCTGTCTTTTAAATGACCAAAAAAGCCTTCGATTGCATTACTTGTTTTGGGTATATCAGGGTGGTCTATAAATGTAAACATCTCCGGCAGCGCATTCTTGATATGCACGTAAGCTCTCCTGACTGACTCATGCGTATACCTCTCTTCACCTGTCTCCGGATTGACAGTTCGTTCTTCCAGAAAGTCTTCATATTCTTCGT
>JAZTYE010000098.1:0-34920 GCA_045636765.1 Candidatus Egerieisoma sp. | reverse complement strand
GCAACTGCAGGTATCGCTCTAACTGATACTTTCGTTAAAGTTGTTTCATGGTATGACAACGAGATCGGTTACTCTAACAAAGTTCTTGATCTTATCAAACACATGTCAACTGTAGCTTACAAATAATCGTAAGAAACTTTGGTACATTAAAAAGGGCTCCATTTAGGAGCCCTTTATTTTTTGTGTACTCTTCTTATTTCTTTTTGTTTACAATCTTGTTGTACAGCAGAAGGCCTACAATGCTGAGTATTCCAATGCCTGTAAAAATCAGCCATAGAAGCTGTGGCTTGCCCATCTGTTCAACAATTCTTACATATAGGCCTGCACCCAGGAAAGAGCCTATAGAACTACCTATTACACCGTATAGGAAAGAGTATCCCATATAAAGTGCCTTTTTGTCGGGAGGAGCAATTATTCCAATGTATGAAAGGAATTTTGGGTGTGTTGTCATTTCTCCAAGGGTGAATACCATCAGTCCCACAATGAATATCCATGGTGAGCCGCTGATGCTCAGGATTGCCATACCCAGTGTTCCACATCCTATACCCATAATCATGGTTGGAAGTGCCGGCCAGTTCTGTACAAGTTTTGATACAAGCAGCTGTAGGCAGATAATTACACCTGCGTTAATTACTGTCACATGCTCAGTGTCAAATTTCCATGAAGGATTGTCTACAAACAGTCCAAGGAATGAGTTTACAGCATTGTCAATAGGGGCCATATCCACATACTCTTTCAAGTACCATAGCACTGTTCCGTACATCTGGAAATACAGTATCCAAAAACCTGAATATAAGAAAATCAGTACAAGGAATTTATAGTCTTTAAGTACTGCAAGTATACCTATAAGAAGTTCCTTTATGCTTTTGCTGTTGCTCTTTTGGTTAAGGTTGGCAGCAGGCTCCTTGTACAGGAATGTGTTGATAAGCATTAGGATACATCCAACTGCAGCAGCCATGTAGAAAATGTTATGGTAGCCGTTTGCTTTAAGTATAGGAACCAGAATAAGCGGAACAAGGAATGCTCCCAAATTAATTGACCAATAGAAAATTCCAAATCCAAGTGTTGAGTTTTCCTCTGTAGTAGATTTTGCAATAGTTCCCGAAATTACCGGCTTGAAAAATCCTGCACCTACTGCCATAAGAAGTAATGAAGCAAATACAGGTATGTATGATTGTGTCATTGCAGTAAAGAAGTATCCACAAGTAATGCAGGTGAATGCAAAAAACAGTATTCTTCTATATCCGTAACGGTCTGCAATTCCTCCGGCTATAATAGGGAGAAAATACAATAGAGGCTGAATTGTGCCCATAATGGTACCTGCCTGTGATTTTGTGAATCCCAAACCTCCCTCTACCCCTTGCAGTACCAGGTAAACAGAGAGTACCGAGAGGACACCATAGTAAGCGCCTCTCTCAAAGAACTCCATTATGATTGCTACCCAGAAGTTCCTTTCAAATCCTTTTTTCTTATTCATTTCAAGTTGGTTATTTTAATGTATTTATTATCCAATCCCATAATTTGTCCATCTGTTCCGGATATGTCCAGTGTCCAATGTTTTCTCCTATTATCAATTGCTTTTCAGATTTTATTACATTATATGTTGAACGTGTAGTAGTTGGTGCGCAAGTTATGTCATTATATCCGTACAGATAATATATTGGTGTTTCAAGTATTTTTGCAAAGTTTGCTACATCATAATATCTGGCGGTTTTAAGAATATCTTTTGTACGGTTTTTCTCATTTTTGAATATATGAGGCCAACCACCTGCTCTTTCATGCGCATAACCTTCCATATCACAAAGCGCAGGGAAATATGCTACTGCAGCCTTTATCCTTTTGTCTAATGCTGATGTTACTATTGATAGTGCACCTCCCTGGCTTCCTCCTAGTGTCCCAATATTTCCGTTACATTGCGGTAGAGAAAGAAGGAAATCAATTCCTTTTACGCAACCAAGGTAAACTCTTTTATAATAATATGTATCCCTGTTTTCTATATTATCTATATAATAATTTGCCAAGACTCCAGATCCCAAATCTGAGTATATGCTCCCTTTTAGGTTTACTGGGATTCCGTGTATACCAAGTTCAAGAATGATTGCCCCTTTGGCTGCATGAATAATATCACCACCTTTTTCTCCAATACCGGCTCCAGGGAATCTGAGTATGGCCGGATATTTTCCATCTTTGGCAGGCATTGTAAGCATACCATACATTTTGCTTCCGTTAATGTTGCCGTAACTGATATGGTATACATTCACATCTTTGGTACATTTTTCTTCTACTAATTCCATTTGAGGTTTAAGTGCAACTTTTTCAAGTGATCTCAAATTATTTGTCCAGAACTCATTAAAGTCTTTTGGAAGTTCAACAGTAGGTTTTAATTTTTCGGGAGAAAAACCTATTGTGCACATTGCTGAGTATTTTTTTTCATCTACGGTTACAACTCCTCTTACCCTAAGGTATCCAGGTTCTTTCATTGTACCGAGATTTATGGTTGCCTCTCCGTTTTTAAGAGTAATTTCACCATTTATATGTGGATCTATTAGGTCTTTGCTTATGTTGTATTCAATTTTTGCATTTTTCATTGCTATCCCCTGGTGCAGAACCATGATTTTTGCAGTTGCATTTTCTCCGCATTCATAAAGTGCGTTGTAACTGTCGGGAATAATTAGAATTTGTACTTTTTGCATTTTTGGCTGTGCTGGAGATATAATACATACCAGGGATATAAAGAGTGTGAAAATCAGTTTTTTCATATTTTATAATAATTTAGTTTTATACAAAAATAACTCTTAAATTCTTTAACTGAAAATATTAAAGATAAATTTGGTTAACTGCTGAAATATCATTAATTTCGCGCGCTCAAATTTTTGAGACTATACATATTGTTTAACCACTTTTTTGTTTTAAGATTAACATGAGTAAAACACAAATCGCTGCTGAGGAGATAGTTGAGACTCCAGCAGTAAAAGAGACTGCAGCTGCTTTCGCTGAGGAGGCTCCTGTATTTGAGACTAAAAAACGTAAAAGCAATGCATCTGTAGCAGTAGACAAATTTGACTGGGATGCATTTGAGTCAGACACTAATTATGGCGTGTCTAAAGAGGAAGTTGAGGCTGCTTACAGCCAGACTCTTTCAACTGTTATTGAGAACGAGGTTGTAGAGGGTACTGTAGTAGCTGTTACAAAAAGAGAGGTTCTTGTTAACATTGGTTACAAGAGCGAAGGAGTTATCGCTGTTTCAGAGTTCAGATACAATCCTGAGCTTGCAGTAGGTGACAAAGTAGAGGTTTATGTAGAGAACGCAGAGGACAAAAAAGGTCAGCTAGTTCTTTCACACAAAAAAGCTCGTTCACTTAGATCTTGGGATAGAGTTAACGAGGCATTTGATAAAGATGAGATTGTTAAGGGTTACATCAAATGTCGTACTAAAGGCGGTATGATTGTTGACGTATTTGGAATTGAGGCATTCTTGCCAGGTTCTCAGATTGACGTTAAACCTATCCGTGACTACGATGTATTTGTTAACAAGACAATGGAGTTCAAGATTGTTAAAATCAATCACGAGTTCAGAAACGTTGTTGTTTCTCACAAAGCTCTTATCGAGGCAGAGCTTGAGGCTCAGAAAGCTGATATCATTGGCAAACTTGAGAAAGGTCAGGTTCTTGAGGGTACAGTTAAAAACATCACTTCTTACGGTGTATTCATTGACCTTGGTGGCGTAGATGGTCTTATCCACATTACAGATCTTTCATGGGGCAGAATTAACCATCCAGAGGAGGTTGTTACTCTTGACCAGAAGATCAACGTTGTTATTCTTGACTTTGATGATACTAAGAAACGTATTGCTCTTGGTCTTAAACAGCTTAGCGCTCACCCTTGGGATGCTCTTGATGCAGATCTTAAAGTTGGTGACACAGTTAAAGGTAAAGTTGTTGTTCTTGCAGACTACGGTGCATTCATTGAGATCCAGCCAGGTGTAGAGGGTCTTATCCACGTATCTGAGATGTCATGGTCTTCTCATCTAAGAAGCGCTCAGGACTTCTTGAAAGTTGGTGATGAGGTAGAGGCTTCTATCCTTACTCTAGACAGAGAGGAGAGAAAAATGTCTCTTGGTATCAAACAGCTTAAAGCAGATCCATGGGCTAACATCAGCGAGAAATACCCAGTAGCTTCTAAACACAGCGCAGTTGTTAGAAACTTTACAAACTTTGGTGTATTTGTAGAACTAGAGGAGGGTGTTGACGGTCTAGTACATATCAGCGACCTTTCTTGGACTAAGAAAGTTAAACATCCATCTGAGTTCACTGCTATTGGAGAGAAACTTGAGGTTGTTGTTCTAGAGATTGATGTTGAGAACAGAAGACTAAGCCTAGGTCACAAACAGCTTGAGGAGAATCCTTGGGATGTATTTGAGACAGTATTTACAGTAGGTTCAGTTCACGAGGGTACTGTAGTTTCATTCAACGATAAAGGTGCTGCTGTAGCTCTTGCTTATGGTATTGAGGGTTTTGCTCCAGCTAAAGCTCTTGTAAAAGAGGATGGTACCACAGCTAAAGCTGAGGAGAAACTTGATTTCAAAGTTGTAGAGTTCAACAAATCTAACAAAAAAATTATCCTTTCTCACTCTAGAATTGCAGAGGATGTTAAGAAAGAGGTAGAGGCTAAAGAGAACAAAGAGAAAGCAGCTGAGGCTGAGTCTACTCAGAAAGCTGTGAAAAAAATCAAAGCCAACATTGAGAAAACTACTCTAGGTGACATTGATGCTCTTGCAGCTCTAAAAAGCGAGATGGAGAAATCTTCAAAATAATTGATGGAATTTTCTTTTTTGACAATGGGGACGGCTTCGGCCCTCCCCACTGCCAACAGATACCCAAGCGCTCACATCCTTACGGTTCGTGAGCGCTTGTTCTTAATAGACTGCGGAGAAGGTGCGCAGATGCAGATGAGAAAGTATGGAGTATCTTTTAGCAGAATAGACAACATTTTTATTTCACACCTTCATGGAGACCATATGTTTGGCCTCTTTGGACTTATGTCCACTATGGCCATGGGGGGCAGGACAACAGATTTAAATATTTATGCTCCACAAGGATTTCAAAGAATATTGGATTTTTTTATGTCTGAGTTTGGAGAAGGAATTAAATATAAAATAGATTTCCATCCAATCCAGTGTAGGGAACCATTACAGATATATGATTCTAAACAAGTAGAGGTTTTTGCTTTTCCTTTGGTACATAGAGGAGAAACATATGGCTTTCTTTTTAAGGAAAAAACTCCGCAATTGAATGTGAAAAAACACCTCATTGAGCCGTATAATCTCTCTTTATATGAGATTGCACGCCTTAAGGAAGGGACAGATATTGTAAGAACTTCACATTTCACCGATGATAACGGGGATATTATAGAGTATGAAGAGACACTCAAGAGTGAAGATTTTACTTATATGCCATATAAACCACGCTCTTTTGCATACTGTACTGATACTTTGCCATTCAAGCGTTTGTACAGCTGGGTAAAGGGTGCAGATCTCATTTATCATGATTCAACATATACAAATGAGTATTCTGAGCTTGCAAAAACTACTTTTCATTCAACTTCTTCAGCTGCCGCTTGTTGTGCAAAAGAAGCAGGTGCGGGAAAATTGGTGTTGGGACATTATTCGTCAAGGTATAAATCTCTTGATACTATGCTTTCAGAGGCACAGGAAATATTCCCAAATTCAGAACTTGCAAAAGAAGGAAGCAAGTTTTATGTAGAACTTGAAAAATATAAAGAGTAATATTATGAGACAATTATCTTCATTGGTCAGATTAATGATTGTTATTACTGCTGTTTTCTTTTCAACTGCAGACAATGTTTTTGCACAAAGTGACCTCAACTTACAGGCCAATAAAATGGGGCAGACATTGTTATATATTAATAAACTGTATTTAGATACAACAAATATGGTTGATCTTACAGATACAGCTCTAGATGCGATGATTAAACAGCTTGACCCTCATTCTTCTTATATATCGGTTAAAGATATACAGGCTATGAATGAGCCGCTTGAAGGTAATTTTGATGGTATAGGTGTAGAGTTTGCACTTATACACGATACTCTTACAATCAATTCAACTATTCCAGGCGGTCCGTCTGAAAAGGTTGGCATTAGGGCAGGGGACAAGATCATTAAAGTTGATGATGAGGTTATTGCCGGTACATCCCTTACAATTGAGAGGGTACATAAATATCTCAGAGGCCCTAAAGGTACAAAGGTAAAGGTAGAAGTTAAAAGAAAAGGTGTTTTAACACCTTTGGATTTCCTAATAACCAGAGATAAAATTCCACTTAATAGTGTTGATGCATATTATTTGTTGGAAAATAATATCGCATATTTGAGACTTACAAGATTTGCAGCTACTTCATATAAAGAAATGCTTGTAGCTTTAAAAACCTTTTCTGTTAAACCAGATGGATTGATTCTGGACTTGAGAGGTAATCCTGGGGGTTATCTTATATCTGCAATTCAAATTGCAAACGAGTTTTTGAATAAAGGAGAACTGATTGTATATACAGAAGGGCGTACAGTAAAGAGAATGGAAGAAAGTGCAAATGGAAACGGACTTCTCAAGGATATTCCTGTTGCTATCCTTATAGATGAAAATTCGGCTTCGGCAAGTGAGATTGTTTCAGGTGCAATTCAGGATTGGGACAGAGGAATGATCATTGGTAGAAGATCATTCGGAAAAGGTCTTGTACAGCAACAGATCCCTCTTCCCGACGGATCTGCACTGAGACTTACAGTATCAAGGTACCACACCCCGAGCGGCAGGGTAATCCAGAGCCCGTATGAGCAGGGTAAAAAGGATGATTATTACCAGCAGCTTGTTGAGAGATATAATAGGGGAGAGTCATTCAGCAGAGACAGCATACATCTGGCAGACACTCTTGTTTTCAGGACCAGAAAACTTGGCCGTCCAGTATATGGAGGTGGTGGAATTATGCCTGATTTGTTTGTGCCTCAAGATACATCTTATTATACGCTATTTTATGGAGAAATACTACGAAAAGGCCTCCTTACCGACTATATGAATGAATATTCAGATATTAACAGAGCTAAAATACTGAAAAAATACCCTAATGTAACTCAGTTTGTTGCAAAGTTCAATGTCCAAGATAAGGATATTGATGCTTTTCTGGATTATTGCAAGAAAAATGGTACAGAACCTAAAGAAGGGGATATGTCAATATCAGGCAATGAAATTAAAAGGTATTTTAAAGGTTTGATTATTCGTTCTGCTTACACATTCAATGATTTTATTGAATTCATCAATAAGGAAGATAAAGAAATTAAGGAAGCTGTGAAGTATATCCTTGAACAGAAGAAATAAAAAAGGGTAAGCTTGATATATCGCACCGCTACAACCGCATACCCTTGCTACCTTCCGGTCCTGGGGGAGTTTTGCAGGAGCTGGTCGTATATGACTTACCCGGACACAAAGGTAAGAAAATTTCTTTATTTGCCAAATGAAAAGGGAAGCAGTTTTTGCACAGAATCTACCGTAATAATCTTTGAGGCTGAGCCTATGATAATTACAATTGGCCTGTTTCCACGTTTTTCACTTTCTACAAGTACCTGAATGCATGCTGCGCAGGGTACAGTAAGTTCCTGTGTCAGATTTCCATTATTATCTTTTGCTATTACAGCAATAGCTTCAACTGCTTCATTTGGGTAAGAGTGGTGAGCATGAAACAGGGCAACCCTTTCTGCACATAACCCTGAAGGGTAAGCTGCATTTTCCTGATTTGATCCGGTGACAATGATGCCATTGCTCATTTTTACTGCAGCTCCCACATAAAACTTGGAGTATGGTGCATATGCGCAATTGGCAGCATCAATGGCATTTTTAAGAAGCTGTTTATATTCTATGGGAAGAATTTCCATTGATTCATATTCCCTATAGTTTATATCAATAAATTTTTCAGACATAGCATCTGTGTTTTTTACAAAGATACATTTTATTGTTACCTTTGTTATATGACAATCAGAAAAATTTTGGCACTGGTGCTTCTTGTTTTTGCAACAGTGCAGGTAAACGCACAACAACTTACCAGAGAGCAATATATAAATAAATATAAGTCAATTGCTGTAAAACAGATGAACAAATATAAGATACCTGCCAGTATAACGCTTGCGCAGGGTTGTCTTGAATCTGGTGATGGCAATTCAGTTCTAGCACGCAGAGCCAACAATCATTTTGGAATCAAATGTCATGATGATTGGAATGGCAGAACATACAGACATGATGATGATGCTAGACGTGAATGTTTCAGAAGGTACAATAGTGCTGAAGAGTCATATACTGACCATTCCAAATTTCTTGTAGAACGCAGACGTTACAGTTCTCTTTTTGATCTTAAGATTACAGATTATAAAGGGTGGGCACATGGGCTAAAAGCTGCAGGTTATGCAACCAATCCAAAATATGCCCAATTGCTGATTGACATCATTGAAGAGTATCAGCTCTATAAATATGACAATGGTATAGCTGCCAAAGAGGATAAAAAGGCAAGACAAATTGCCAAGAAAGAGAAATCGCTGAGGAAAAAAGCTGAAAAAGCTAAGAAACAGCTACAAAAAGCCCAGAAAAAGGCTGACAAAGCAATGGAGAAATACAATAAGTTTATAGAAGAAAATATACCTTCTAAAGAGAACAAACCTTTGGAAAACAATATAATTTCTAAAAGGGTACATACTGTAAAGACAGGCGAGACACTTTATTCAATCTCACGTAAATATGGTATTACCGTAGATGACATTTACAGATTGAATCCAGGAATAAAGGCTAATGAACTTAAGATTGACTCACAGTTAAGGGTAGAGTAGCATGAAAAAGATCATATTTATTATTGTTATTGGAGCAGTTTGTGGAGCTGCAGCAATATTTGTACCCAGACTTTTGAATGAGCACCGCAAAAGCGTTACCCAGAAAACAACTGTATACATACCTCTCAATTCTACATATGAACAGGCACTGGATTCACTGCATAAGGGTATTTCAGATATAGAGTCATTCAATAAAGTTGCACAGAGAGCCTCTTTGCAGAATAGTTTTAAGCCTGGCAGATATATTCTTACTCCCGACAAGTCAAATAAGCATATTGTCCGTATGCTCCAGAACGGGTGGGAGAGCCCAATGATGCTTACTTTGAGCGGAAATATAAGGAATCTTGAGAAGTTGTCGGGAATATTGGGGAGAAAATTGGCTGCAGATTCAGCTGCATTTATGGAACATTTCCAAAAGCCTGAGGTATGGCAGGAAAATGGATTTGTAAAAGAGACTTTTATGGCTATGTTCATACCAAATACATACGAGGTGTACTGGACAATTACTCCACAGAAGTTTGTTCAGAGGATGAGGAAAGAGTATGACAAGTTCTGGAATGCAGAGAGAGTTGCAAAAGCCGATTCAATTGGTCTTAAGCCCCTTGAAGTTTCAATTCTTGCATCCATCGTATGTGAGGAGACAAATTATGTTCCTGAGATGCCTAAAGTTGCAGGTGTGTATATGAACAGACTTAAAAAGGGTATTAAGCTTGATGCAGATCCAACAATAAAGTTCGCATTAAATGATCCGTCTATAAAAAGGATACTTTTTAAGCATCTAGAGGTGGATTCTCCATATAATACTTACAAACATAAAGGTTTGCCACCCGGGCCTATTACTATTCCGGGAACAAAAGGGATTGATGCTGTACTGAATTATCAGAAACATGATTTTTTTTATTTTTGTGCTAATGCCAATATGGATGGTACCCATAAATTTGCAAAAAATCTCCATGAGCATAACAGGAATGCGAGAGAGTATCAGGCAGCACTTAACAGATTGAAAATAAGATAGAATATAAATTATGAGAATAGCAGTGGGTTTATCGGGAGGAGTTGACTCCAGTGTTGCTGCCCTTTTGCTTAAGAGGGCGGGGCATGATGTGGTTGCACTGTTCATGCAGAACTGGCATGATACCACAGGTACTTTACATGGTGATTGTGAATGGGAAGAGGATAAGTTTGTGGCAGAAATGGTTGCAAAAAAACTTGATATTCCGTTCCATTTTGTGGATTTGAGTGACATTTATCGCCAGCGGGTAGTAGATTATATGTTCAGTGAGTACGAAAAGGGTAGAACTCCAAATCCGGATGTGCTGTGTAACCGTGAGATAAAGTTTGATGCTTTCCTAAAATGTGCGCTTGAGCTTAATGTAGATTATGTTGCTACAGGCCACTATTGCAAGAAGGATGAATTTGTAAACGAGAAAGGGGAGAAGATTTACCGCATACTTGCAGGTGATGACAAGAACAAGGATCAGAGCTATTTCCTTTGCCAGCTTTCACAGGAGCAGCTTTCAAAGGCTTTGTTCCCGATAGGTGATATTGACAAGCCTGAGGTTAGACGTCTTGCCAAGGAGGCAGGTCTGCCCAGTGCAGAAAAAAAGGATTCGCAGGGTATCTGTTTTGTAGGTAAAGTAGATTTGCCTGTATTCCTGCAGCAGAAGCTTAAACCTAAAGAGGGTAATGTAATTGAGATTTTTGCTTCAGATGATGAGCGTGTCCCATATACCCAGGCAGCCCTTAAGGCTGGTGATTGTGTGGCAGATTTGCAAGGCAATGTGCTGGTAGGGTCAAATGAACTTGGAGAGAGTTATGTTGATTATTCACTTGAGCAGCTCGTACAGCTTGCCGCACCAAATACTTATACTCCTGCTCAGGGTAAGGTTATTGGTAAACATACAGGTGCACAATTTTACACCATTGGTCAGCGCAGAGGCCTGAATATTGGTGGACATAAAGAGTCTATCTTCATCATTTCCATTGATATTGAGAATAATGATATATACGTTGGTGAAGGACATTCACACCCGGGACTTTATAGAAAAGGGCTTAAGATTGATTCATCTGAGGTGCATTGGATAAGGGAAGACCTTAAGATGCAGATAGGGGAGAGACGCCGTTACATGGTACGTATACGCTATAGGCAGCCATTGCAGCAAGCTACCCTATACATGGAGGAAGAGGGACTGTATATAGTTTTTGACAAACCTCAAAGAGGAATCTCAGCAGGTCAGTTTGCAGCTTGGTACACTCCAGGCGAGGAAGAGATGATAGGTAGCGGCGTAATTGGCAAATAAATTAAAATTCAAGTTTTAGGCCATCATAAGCTGGAGCCACATTTGCCGGCAGCAATTCTTCCAATTGTTTGTGAGTTCCAATTTGGTGAGACATATGGGTAAGGTAGTTGCGTGGAGCAGCTACCTTTTCTATTATCTCAAGTGCCTCTGATAAAGAAAAATGTGATATGTGTTTTTCTTTGCGTACCGTGTTGATTATTAGAAGTTCAATGCCATTTAATTTTTCAAATTGATTCTCAGGAATAGAGCTTCCATCTGTTATGTATGCCATGTTGCCAATTCTGAAACCCAGTATAGGAAGTTTGTAGTGTAATACCCTTATGGGGGTTATAGATATAGTTTTGGTTGAATTGTCGGGAAGTATTTTATTTATTGTAAATGGTTTTTCATCTATTGTGTGGAGCTTGTACTCAGGAACTCCAGGGTATTTATGCTCGGCAAATGCGTATGAATACTCCATTTTAAGTGACTCCTGTACATATTCTTCTGCATAAATGGGAAATGCCTCTTTACGGAAGTAGTTGAACGCCCTGATATCATCCATTCCTCCTGTATGGTCCTTATGTTGATGGGTTAGGATAACTGCATCTATATCAGTTATTGATTCTCTGAGCATTTGCTGACGGAAATCAGGTCCGCAGTCAATAAGAATGCGGAATCCTTCATACTCAATAAGGGCTGAAGTACGCAATCGGTTGTCTCTAGAATCTTTTGATTTGCACACAGGACAACTGCAACCTATCATTGGTATACCCTGAGATGTCCCTGTACCTAAAAATGTAATTTTTCCCATACTGCAAAGTTAGATATTTTTCCCTACCTTTGCCATCTATGAGCAAAGGAAAATTATATCTGATACCTTCTCCTCTTGGAGATAATGAGCCAAAGGAGGTTATCCCTTCTTATGTGCTTGATTTGTTGCACAATATTAACCATTATGTAGTAGAAGAGTTCAGGACAGTGAGGAGATATCTCTCCAGAGCCGGGCTTAAAGGGCAGATTGAACAGCTGCAGATGTATGAGCTTAATGAGCATACACCAATTGCACAGATTGAGAGCTATATTAAAATCCTTTTGGATGGAAATGATGTGGGACTAATTTCAGAGGCGGGTTTGCCTGCTGTGGCGGATCCCGGTGCACAGTTGGTTGATCTTGCACACAGATATGGTATAGATGTACATCCGCTGGTGGGTCCTTCATCACTTATGATGGCACTTATGGGCAGCGGCCTTAACGGACAGTGTTTTGCATTTACAGGCTATCTTCCTGTAAAACCAGATGAGAGGAAAGCTAAAATTAAACTCATTGAGAAAGTATCCCAACAACTTAAACAGTCTCAGATTATAATTGAGACACCTTACCGCAATGGCCAACTTTTTGCAGATATGCTTTCCGTTTGTGCACCAAAGACACGCATTTGTGTTGCTGCAGATATAACCTTGCCTACCCAGACCATTGTTACACGCAGTGTTGCTGAGTGGAAGAAGAACCCTATTGAGATAGGCAAAAGGCCTTGTGTTTTTGTATTATTGGCGTAAGTTTGGAAATATATGAATAGAGTAGAGTTGGTGGATATGCATTTTTATGCTTACCACGGTTGTTTTGAAGAAGAGCAGATAATAGGCAATAATTTTTTGGTAAACTTTTGGGCTGATGTTGATATGAGCAAGCCAGCTGCTACTGATAACATTGAAGATGCACTCAATTATCAGGAGGTTTATAATGTTATTAAGGAGCAGATGATGATTAAATCCCATTTGCTTGAGCATGTTGCAAGGAGGATTCTTGATGCAGTTAAGACAAAATTCCCCTATATTGTGAGAGCTGAGGTACAGATTTCCAAATTAAATCCCCCTTTAGGCGGTAAAGTGTTTGCCTCTAGGGTAACTATGGAGCTTTAATATGATTGAGACAAAAGGAAAGACAGTTGCATTTGTGACTCTGGGGTGTAAGCTTAATTTTTCAGAGTCATCTACTATAGCACAACAGTTTATAGAGAGCGGTTATGAGAAGGTTGCTCAAAGTAAGCCTGCAGATGTTTATGTCATAAATACATGTAGTGTAACTGAACATGCAGATAAAAAATGCAGACAAGCAATAAGAAAGCTGCATAAACAGAATCCAGATGCAATTATTGCAGTAACAGGTTGTTATGCACAGCTTAAGCCACAGGAGATAATGGCTATAGAAGGTGTTGATCTTGTTGTTGGTGCAGACCGTAAAGGTGACGTATTCCAGTTGGTAAGTGAAATTCCAGCAAAACAAGGAACTGCACGGTCATACTCATGTGCAATTAATGAGGTGGAGTCTATTTTCCCGGCATACTCCAGCGGAGAAAGGACCCGTTCTTTCTTAAAGGTTCAAGATGGTTGTAACTACCATTGTTCATACTGCACCATTCCATTGGCTAGAGGAAAGAGCCGTAACCTTCCAATATCTACTTTGGTAGATGAGGCTAAAGCAATTGCATCCAAAGGGATAAAGGAAGTTGTCCTTACTGGAGTTAATACCGGTGATTTTGGACGGACTACGGGTGAGGATTTCCTTGATCTTCTTAAAGCTCTAAATGAAGTGGAGGGGATTGAGCGATACCGCATCTCTTCAATTGAACCAAACCTTTTGCGTGAGGATATTATTGAGTGGATTGCAAGCGGAACCAAATTTCAGAACCATTTCCATATTCCTCTTCAGTGTGGATCAGATGCAGTCCTTAAAGTCATGCGCCGCCGTTATAATACCACCATGTTTGCAGAGAAAATAGAGATGGTTCGCCGCATAATGGGAGACGTTTTCTTTGGAATAGATGTTATAGTAGGTTTCCCTGGAGAAACTGATGAAGAGTTCCAGAACTGTTACAATTTTCTTAAGGAAACAATTAAACCGGCATTTATACATGTATTTCCATACTCCCGACGGGCAAATACCCCTGCAGCCCAGATGCCGGACCAAGTCCATGAGGCAACCAAGACAGCAAGAGTGGATGCATTAACCAAGCTCTCGGACCAGTTGCACAATGAGTACATTGCCCGTCATAAAGGAACTGAGCAGAATGTACTTTTTGAATCTACCCAAAAAGGTGGGATGATGTACGGATATACTGGCAACTACATACGAGTTGAGCGCCCATACGACAAGTCAAAGATTGGTGAGATTTGCAAGGAGACAATCTAAACACCGGCAATTTTAAGTGCGCAGTTTACGCCGTCAAGTGCTGAGGAAACAATTCCGCCAGCATATCCGGCACCTTCTCCACAAGGATATATGCCCTGTAGCGTTACATGCTGCAGGGTTTCTTTATCTCTTGGAATCCTTACAGGGGAAGATGTCCTGGATTCTACAGCAAGCAAAAGTGCCTTATTGGTGTAATATCCGCGCATCTTCTTGTTAAATTCTGGAAATGCTTTCTGTAGTCGTTTAGCTACAAAATCGGGTAATAGCTCATGAAGTGGGGCAGGGTAAGCTCCCGGTTTATATGAAGTCTCAGGTAGATCTTTTGATAATATACCTCTAGTGAAATCTTCCATTCTTTGGGCAGGTGCTTTTATTGAATTGCTGTTGTTGTACAGCTTTCTCTCTACATCCTGCTGGAATCTCAGTACCTGCAGTGGTCCATGTTCTGCATATTGGGGAACATCTTCCGGATTGACTTGCACAACAACGCCTGCATTTGCCCATTTTGAGTTACGCATTGAGTTGCTCATGCCGTTAAGTACCATTTCACCCTCAGAAGTTGCTGCCGGAACAAGAATTCCTCCCGGGCACATGCAGAAAGAGAAGACACCTCTGCCATCTACCTGAGTAACTAATGAATACTCGGCAGTTGGGAGGTATGGCTGGTATTTTCCATGGTACTGTATGTAGTTTATCAATGACTGCGGATGCTCTACACGTACTCCCAATGCAAATCCCTTAGGTTCAATTGTCCAACCTTTAGAATTGAACAGTTCATATATATCCCTTGCAGAGTGGCCTGTAGCAAGGATAATATTCTTTGCAGAGTGTATTTTTCTTCCCGATGGATTATCCTGCATTGAGCTGTCGGGAATATTTACCTCTTCCACAACTGCATCCCAGTTGCCCCCGTTTTGTACAAAGTCCACTACGTGGGAATTGAAATGCACCTCTCCTCCATGTTCAATTATGCAGTTGCGCATGTTTTCTATTACCCTTGGAAGTTTGTCGCTACCAATATGTGCATGTGAATCAATCAGGATGGCTGGGTCTGCGCCAAAGTGTACAAACAAGTGAAGAATCTCTCTCAGATCCCCTTTTTTAGTTGAACGGGTATAAAGTTTGCCATCTGAAAATGTTCCTGCTCCTCCTTCTCCAAAACAGTAATTGGAGTTTGGATTTACAACTTGTTCTTTGGACAGTTTGGCCATGTCAAACTTGCGCTGGTGTACATTTTTTCCTCTTTCAAGGATTATTGGTTTCAATCCAAGTTGAAGAAGTTTAAGTGCTGCAAACAAGCCCGCAGGACCGCATCCTACTATTATTACGGGTTCAGCGCTACTTACATTCCTGAACTCCATCAATTTATATGGCTCTATAGGCTGTTCTCCCTTAAGTGTAACATTAACCATGTATCTGAACTTTATCTCGCCTCCTCGTGCGTCGAGAGATTTTTTTCTTATCTCATAGCTGTTTATTGTGCCTGGACGCACATGCAGATTCTTTTCACAAGCCTGTACTATTTCCTGTTCAGAATGAGTCAGCTTTGCCGGGAATACAACTTCTACTTCTTTCATTTTTATTTTAATTAAAAAGCTGGATTTCTCCACCTGACATTACATGTCTGCTGCCCTTGATATTGGAGCCGCATCAATTGGACAAGTCATACCCAGACGGAATTTGCATAATCCGCTCATGGCAATCATGGCAGCATTGTCTGTAGTGAATTTGAACTCAGGAATAAATGTTTGCCACCCTCTTTTAACACCTTCATTGTATATTCTTTCCCTAAGGCCAGAGTTGGCAGAGACACCGCCTCCAATTGTAATTTGTTTTATGCCAGTCTGTTTTACAGCTTTTATAAGCTTGTCCATCAGTATATCTATAAGGCATTTTTGGAAAGATGCACAAATATCTGCTTTGTTTTCCTCAATAAAATTAGGATTCTCTTTAAGCTGGTCTCTTAAGAAATATAATAGTGAGGTCTTTATTCCGCTGAAACTGTAATTGAGACCCTGTATTTGAGGTTTGGAGAATTTGAATCTGTTCTCATCTCCCTCTTTAGCCAGTTTGTCTACTATAGGCCCACCAGGATAACCAAGTCCCATCATTTTGGAACACTTGTCAAAAGCTTCTCCTACAGCGTCATCTATTGTATGACCTATAACTTCAAAATTTAGGTAATCAGTTACTTTTACTATTTGTGTGTGTCCACCTGAAACAAGTAGTGAAAGGAACGGAAATTCAGGTGCCTTATATTCTTTGCCATTTTGTTTAATAAAGTGAGAAAGAATATGACCTTGAAGATGATTGACCTCTACAAGCGGTTTACCTGTTGATATTGACAAACCTTTGGCAAAAGATGTTCCAACAAGCAATGAACCCAAAAGTCCGGGACCTCTTGTAAATGCAATTGCATCAATATCCTGCATTGTTACACCAGCTTGTTCAAGTGCTTGGTCTACTACAGGTAGTATATTTAGTTGGTGAGCCCTTGATGCCAACTCCGGGATAACACCACCATAATTTTTGTGAACTTCTTGGCTGGCCATTATGTTAGATAGCAAGAGTTCATCTTTTATGACTGCAGCAGAAGTGTCGTCACATGACGACTCTATACCTAATATTAAAAGACTCATAAATATATTTTATTGCTTTAATTGCAAAGTTAGTCAGTTATTTTGATTAAATTTGCTAATTAGTCATACTTAAACGAGATTTTTATTAAAAGATTTATAAAAATACTGGCAATGTTAGTTGTGGTGCTTGTTTCTTTACAGGCAGCATTGCTTATTGTTTTTC
Source organism: Candidatus Egerieisoma sp. (assembly GCA_045636765.1). GTDB lineage: Bacteria > Bacteroidota > Bacteroidia > Bacteroidales > UBA932 > Egerieousia. The sequence continues at coordinate 17,771 of JAZTYE010000098.1, read as the reverse complement.
AGTTTCCTGCAGTTCAAACATCATTAGTACATCTTGTTTCAAAGGGCTTGTCCAACGGACCCATCAATGGTAAATTGTCTATTGACAAAGTCTATTTTGTGTTTTTTAACAATTTGATCCTTAATGATGTCTCCATTGTTTCAACTGATAAATCTCCTTTGTTGGATTCGCTTAAGATTCATTATAATCAGAGTGACACTTTAGTGTCAGCGAGAAAAGTTGCAATTAAACTTTCACCTTCAGAACTATTTAAGCTAAATATTAAATTGGACAAAATTACTATTTCTGATGGTGTATTCAATTTACAGGAAGAAGCTGACAGATTATCTAACCTGGACAGAATTTTTTATCTAAACCAACCTTCACCAAAAGATACAACACAAAGTTCTTTATTGCTGGAGGCCAACTCTTTAAAGGTAAAAAATTTTAGATTTACATTAAATACTCCCCAAAAAGCTCAATTTGAAGGAGACAGCATTATAAATTTTTCAAATTTGAGAGTTAGTGATATTTATGTGGATTTAAGTGATATACAACTTGTTCGTGATACTTTATATGCTGTTGTCAATAATATATCGGGAAGAGATATTAGCGGTTTTACATTAAAAAATCTCTCCGGAAATGTGAGAGTTTGCGGAACTGAGACTCTGATAAGTGATTTGTTAATGCAGGATTGTTATTCTACTGTGGATGCAGATTATTTCTATATGAGATATAAAACTGCAAAGGATTTCTCAGATTTTACCAGCAAGGTTGAATTAGGTGCAAAATTTACAGGAACTTATCTTGATTTCCATACAATTGGAAGAATTTCACCTACTTTGTACAACAGCAGTCTGGGATTCAGTATTGACGGTGAGGTCAGCGGACCGGTAAGGGATATGAGAAGTAACGGGCTCAGGGTAGCTACCAGGTCAGGTCTCTCATACATAGATTTTACCGCCAGAATCATCGGTCTGCCGGATGTAAGCAGAACTATGGCAATTGCTGAGGTGAGAAACAGTGGTACTACATTCAGGGATCTTGCCCGGATTGTCGCTTCCATTGATAATGATCCTGTAAACAGATCCCTTGCAAATATGAGTCCGTTTACCCATTACAAGTTCAAGGGAATATTGAGCGGTTTGTTGGATGATTTTGCAATAGATGGACTTATAACTTCACCTGCAGGCAATGCTGATGTTGATATCGTATTCAGGAATGAACGTGCTGGTGCCAGATTCACAGGTGATGTCCAGACTTATAACCTCAATTTGGGTAGAATACTTGTAAGTGACTTTCTTGGTGAATTAAGTTTAAAGGGTAGGGCAGATGCACTCTTTGGAAGAGGGAATGACGGTATGAAGATTCTCATAGATACCACTCATATCTACAAAGTAGGCATCAAAGGTTATGATTATACAAATATTGTGGCCGGTGGTGAACTCACTGACAGGACTTTCAATGGTTTTGCAGAAAGTGATGATCCCAACCTTTCTCTTGCATATAACGGTCTTCTGACATTTGCATTGGATGGTGAATCAAAGTATGATTTTACTGCCAATCTTGGACATGCAAACCTTAATGAGCTCAATATAAATACGGGTACTGAAATTACAAAGGTGAGTTTCAATGCAAACGCTTCCTTCACAAACAAGTACAACAATTATTTCAATGGTAATATAGACCTTAATGACATATCTTATGGTACCGCCTCTGACAACTATAGGTTGGGCAATATCAGTGTCAATGCCTTAAGTGCCGATACTCTCCACACCGCATCCCTGCTTTCTGACATTGCTTTACTGGAGTATACAGGAACAGGCTCCATACCGGTGTTCATCAGGAAGGTGATGGATATGGCCGTGACATCCAAACTGGACAATTATCTGCAATATGATTCCTCAGCTGTCTATGATACAGGTTCATATAATCTTTTCCTTGAGACTTATGATTCATACGATTTTACAAAAGTGCTTGTTCCAGGTTTGTTTATAATGGACAGCACACAGGTAAATGTGCAGATTGACAGGGATGACAAACTTAAGGCAACAGTCCAGTCGGGAAGATTGGCTTTGGGGGCAAATTATATGAAAAAGTTGAACCTTAATCTTATTTCATCCCCTTCTTCACCATCTGTGCTCAATCTTACATCTGACCGCATCAGGTTTGCCGGTATGATGACAGACAATAATGATGTCCTTGTCACTGCAGATACAAACAGGATTGGTGTTGGGTTGAGTTTCAGGAATGACTCTACTGACAGTGATAACGCAATATTGCTTGGCCACGTTGATTTTATGGAGAATAAAGAGGTTGACATAAATATTCTCGAAGGTTCTGGCATTACCCTAAGAGGGGAGAAGTGGCATTTTACCCCTGCAAACATTAGTTTTGCCGACAGTACTATATTCGTTGAAAATTTCAATATCATCAACAATGCCCAGTTATTCTCTTTGAATGGAAATATCTCCAGGAAATATGCTGATACCCTCAACTTTGGCCTGAAGAACTTCAATATTGAAATTTTTAACCTTTTTATGGATAAGGACTTCAAATTGGAGGGGTATTTCTCAGGGAACGGTGTAATTTCGGATTTATACAGAGACCCTAAAGTGTTCTTCAATATTGACGGAAATGATGTTTCCGCTTATGGCAATAAGGTGGGAAAACTCAAGCTAATGAGCAAATGGGACCAGGCAGGAAAACAGTTGAACCTATTGGCCAAATCCAATCTGGACGACAAGGCAAATTTCCATGCAACAGGTTATTACAAACCTGAAACCGGATATGTTGATGTCAATGCATCCTTGGATGAGCTTTCCCTAACTTATTTTGAGCCTTTCCTTGAGGGTATCATATCAAGAAGCAGTGGAAGTGTTACAGGTGATTTGAAACTTTCCGGTACACTTGACCAGTTGGCACTTGTAGGTTCAGACTGCCGGTTCAATGATTTGGGTTTTGTACTCGACTACACTAACGTGCCTTACAGGTTGAACGGTAAATTTGACCTTAATGAAAAAGGAATATTCTTTAAGGACCTCCCTATCTATGACAATTTCAACAATAGGGGTGTTGTAAATGGAAACCTGTCATATGATTATTTCAGGGACCTGGCTCTTAACCTGAACATAGATTTCACCAATATGCAGGCTTTGAACACAACTGAAAAAGAAAATGAATATTTCTATGGAAAAGCTTTTGCAACCGGTAGTGTCGAGGTCCATGGACCATTATCTACAATAGGTATTGACATAAATGTAATTTCTAACAAGAATACGTCCATACATATTCCTTTATCAAGTTCATCATCTGCTTCTGAGACCAATCTCCTTACTTTCGTAGAACCTGAGAAGGATGTTTGGGTAGATCCTTATGAATCGTTGGCTGTCAACAATATAAAAGCTGAAAGCTCACCTACTACATTAGATGTGAATGTTGTGGCCAAAGCTACCCCAGATGCTGAGATCCTTATTGAGATAAATAAGGCTGTAGGTGATGTGATCAAAGCTAATGGAAGCGGTGATATAAGACTGGATATCAGACCGTCAAATGAAGTTTTTGATATCTTTGGTGACTATAAGGTTGACTCCGGCAGTTATAAGTTTGTCCTGGGTGGTTTTGCCGCCAAAGACTTTACTTTGGAGCCGGGTGGTTCCATAATATTCAATGGAGACCTAGCCAATACAAATCTTGATCTGGATGCAGTTTACCATACAAAAGCCTCCATAAATACACTTATTGCTGATACCAGCAGCGTATCTGCAAGAAGAAATGTAAATTGTATAATTGGTATGCAGGGGAGGATGATGAACCCTGAACTGGATTTTAAGATAGATATTCCAGATTTGGATCCAACAACCAAAATAAGGGTTGAGAGTGCACTGAATACTCCAGGAAAAATTCAAAAACAATTTATGGCACTTCTTGTTTCCGGCGGATTTATTCCCGACGAACAGAGTGGAATTGCCAATAACTCATCAATCCTTTATTCAAATGCGTCAGAGATACTAAGTAATCAGATTAATATGATTTTCCAGCAATTGGGTATTCCATTGGACCTGGGATTAAATTACCAACCTGGAGAACGAGGTTCTGATATATTTGATGTTGCAGTTTCCACACAACTGTTTAATAATAGAGTTATAATAAATGGAAATATTGGAAATGACCCTTATGGAACAAGCCGCAGTGATGTTGTTGGAAATATAGATGTAGAAGTAAAACTGGACAATTCTGGTAATTTGCGTCTGAATCTGTTCTCACATTCAGAGGATAAGTACTCTGCTTACAATGATAACAGCAATAGTCAACGAAGTGGTGTAGGAGTATTATATCAAAAAGAATTTAACTCTTTCAAGAATCTATTAAAAGGAAAGAGTAAAGCTGAAAAAGCTTACCGTAAACAGGAACGTGCAAAGAGAAAGGCAATTAAAAAGAAAGAGAATCAATAATGATTCTCTTCTTTGTTTTATATGGTTTATGTAAAGATACACTATTAATGGCATCCGCCACAACCGCAAGAACCACAATCAGAACCGCAGCCATCACCGCAAGAATGTTGCACTTTCTCATTGAAAAGGCCGTTTGTAAGTTCTGTCTCAGTAGCCTCTCTGATAGCCTCAACTTTACCAGTGAAATGAAGAGCCGCACCAGCTAGAGGGTGATTGAAGTTCATTACAACTGTATCCTCTTTAACCTCATCAATTGCACCGTTAAGTCTGTTGCCCTCTGAATCCATCATTGGAAGCACATTGCCCTCAGTAAGAAGACCGTCTTCTATCTTGCCGTCTACCTCAAACAATTTTTTAGGAAGCTCAACAATTGCATCAGGATTAACTTTACCGTATCCCTCATCCTCAGTTAGAGTAAACTCAAAAGTGTCTCCAACTTTCTTGCCTGCAATATACTCTTCAAATTTTGGAAGAAGGTAACCAGTACCAAAGATGAACATCATTGGTTTCTCTGCTGCTACAGTCTCAATAACATCGCCATCAACTTCCAAAGTATATGATAACGAAACTACTTTGTTTAGATTAATTTCCATTTCTTTATTCTGTTAAATTATTAATTGCAAAATTGATTCAATTTTTTCATTATCCCAAATTTAGAGGACTATTTGTTCTTCTTTTCCCTTATCGGTTTCCCCCATCTGGTAACTTTGTATCCTATTGTAGTAAATATTATTGTAACAATAGGAGACAGTAAATTAAGGAAACAATATGGTAAATATGTAAGAGTAGGTATTCCAAGAACACTGCTCTGCATTGCTGCACAAGAATTCCAAGGGATAAGAACCGATGTTACAGTAGCAGAATCTTGCAATGAGCGGCTCAATAATTCTGGAGCATAACCCTCTTTCTTATATATTTCGGCAAACATCTTGCCGGGAATAATTATTGACATATATTGGTCTGAAAGTGTAAGATTGCTTATTATACAAGTCCCAACAGTACTTCCAACAAGGGTAGTGCGTGATTTGATAAGTTTAGTCATAGCCTCTGTAATTGCAGAAATATAACCACCTGACTCCATTACACCTCCAAATGCACAAACGCACATAATAAGCCATACAGTATTTAGCATACCGGACATGCCGCTTGTACTTGCCAGTTCTGTAAGCATAGGGCTATTTGTTGTAATCTCTACAGGCATAGATAAAATTTTTAATGGAGCCATTATAAGAGTCTGGCCAATTGTTGCTCCATCCGGTACAATTTGCGATATGATCTGAGGTTGTGCAAATACAGCAACCACAGAGCTCAATATTGCTGAAAGGAATAGAGTAAGGAATGCAGGTATCTTCATGTACATCATAAATATTGTAGCCGCAGGGATAAGCAGCAGCCATAATGATATATTGAATGTAGAAGCAATCTGTGCACTCTCAGCAGCCACATCAAGATTTGCATTTGAAGGGATCATAAAACCTGCAACTGTGTAAATTACTGCACAAATAACCAACAACGGAATATTTGTAGTTAGCAAATACTTTACATGTTTGTACAAATCTACCCCAGCTATACCTGATGAAAGGTATGTGGTATCAGATAATGGTGACAACTTGTCTCCAAAATAGGCTCCGGATATAATGGCACCAGCTAACCAGGCACTATCAAATCCCATAATTTCACCTGCGCTGAGCATTGCTATACCAATTGTTCCAATTGTTGTCCATGAACTTCCCAAGATTAAAGAGATAAGAGCTGTAAAGACAAATATCACCAAAAGGAAAATTGAAGGATTAATTAGTTTAAGTCCATAGTAAATAAGAGTAGGTACTACTCCCGACAACATCCATGATGCTGTAATTGCACCAATAGCAAGCAAAATAAAGAACACTCCGCCTGATTTACTTAAGTTGTCTACAATACCCTCTTCAAGTTTTTCCCAAGAAATTTTTTGGCGGAACATGGCAATTAGAGCTCCTGCAACAGTTGCGACAAGCAGTGCAATCTGTGATGGACCAGCAGTGAGCTCATCACCAAAAAGGATTGATCCTACAACTATAAGTATTACCAATATGCTTACCGGTATGAGGGCAAGCCAAGCTGATATTTTTTTCATAATCAAATTCCAGTAAAATCTACATTTTCAAAAGCCAAAGATGGAATGAGCCATCTGGAGCATGTTCTTGCATCATTTCCTATCAATGCAATATTTTGCCACAAAGATACTATATTGCCGCTAATGTTCATTTCCCTTACCGGAAATAATATCTCTCCGTTATCAAAATAGAATCCCTCAATTCCGTATGAGAAATCACCTGTAAGGCCATTGCAGTTTCGTCCATTGAATCCTGTAACAAGGATACCGCTACACATAATCTTCATCATATCAGTATAGTTAAGGTTCCTAAGGCCTGGCTCAAACTCTTCTAATGAAAAATATGGAACCGATGCACTCTCTACAGTAGGGTCTATACCCATCTTGTTTGCTGAATAGCTATTGATAAAGTATGTTTCAACTACTCCATTACGAATAATGTCCATAGGTTTTGTTGCAAGACCGTCACCGTCAAAATAACGGCTTCCGCTCATCCCTACCCAATGCGGATTATCAATAAGAGTCATCTTTTCTGAAAATACTTTTTCACCCTTCTTATTTAGCAGGAAAGAGTTCCTTTGCTGGATATTACTGCCGTTAAGGGCCTGAAATATAGGGGAAACAAGTCTGCTTGCGCTCATGTTATCCACTATCATATTCAATTTACCACCCGCGTGTTCCTTAGGATTAAGTTTTCCAAGTGCCCTTTCAAGTGCTTTTTTGCCGCATCCTTCAAATGAGAAGTCCTTGTAGTACAATGATGATTCATACCACCAACCCTCACTTCTGGCCTTTCCCCTCCCTTTTACGGAACATTCTGCACTTACAGTAAAGTTGCTTTGCAGTGAATCACCTTCAAAACCCTGTGAATCTATCATATACTGGTATTCCAGCATGTCTCCGTACTCAGTGTTTACAGATACTATCTTTTTATTGGTCCCGTATATCTCATTCATTACCTCAAATGCAATCTCCTTTTTCTTTTGTGGATCCATCTGAAGAATATACGGATCAAATTGCTCAAGATCTACTCCATCACCCTTCCAGCAAAGTTCTTGGGGTGGGAGAGAGCGGCAACTGTCGGGAGTAAGATATGCATTTGTTTTCATAGCCTGCTGAATGAACTCATCAAGCTCCTCTTTATTGAGGCGGTTTGTTGAGTATGCCCCGTATCTTTCATTTGAAATTATCTGAATGTACAGGTTGCGGTCATTGGCATTCTGAAGATTCTCAAGGTTACCGTCAAGTGCAGAAAATGAATTCTGAATACCAAAGTTCATGGTTACGCGGCAGGCTTGCGCACCAAGCTTCATTACTGTGTCAAGTGCCCTCTGGGCTGCCTCCACCTCAAATGAGTTGTCTATCTTGTCTGTTCTCATCAATTGCTTCCTCCAACAATCAGTTTTTTTACAAGAATGCTAGGCATTCCACATGATACAGGTACATATTGCCCTTTGCCACAAGTCCAGGTTGCATTTTCCATTCTGGAGTTGTTTGCAACTCCTGTAATGTCTGCAAGTGCATCAGGGCCATTGCCAATAATGTTTACATCTTTAATTGGCTGGGTTAGCTTTCCCTTCTCAATAAGATATCCGCTCTTAACATAGAAAGTGAAGTCTCCTGCACCTATCTGCACCTGGCCGTTGCTGAAATTGTCTACATATATACCTTTCTTAACTTGTGAAATGAGCTCCTCCTCGCTCATGTTGCCGTTTTCCATGTAAGTTGCCCTCATTCTGGGAATTGGCATATATCTGAATGACTCTCTTCTGCCGTTTCCTGTAGGCGCTACTCCGTAATATTTTGCACTTATCCTGTCATGCAAATAGGAATTTAGGATACCGTCCTTTACGAGGTATGTCTTTTGGCCAGGGATACCCTCATCATCCCAATTGCAGCTGCCTCTGTTTGCAGTAAGTGTTCCGTCATCAACTATATTAATGTTAGTGTTGCATACCTGTTTTCCCATCATATCTGAGAATATAGAAGTACCCTTTCTGTTGAAATCGGCTTCAAAAGTATGGCCAACAGCTTCATGCAGCAAAATACCGCTACCGCCAGCTCCCATTACCACAGGCATTGCACCACCTTTTGGTTGGGATGCCTTAAAGAGAAATGATGTCTTTGAAACAAGCTCAGTAGCAATCTCTTCCATTAGTTCATCTGTAAGCATCTCAAATCCAATCCTGTAGCTGCGTGAAACTCCGCATGTCTCACTGCGTCCCTTGCCATCTTCCATCACACAGTTGGCCACTACATTAATCATTGGCCTTTCATCTGTGTATCCCTCTCCAAGAGAGTTGTAGAACAGTACAAGTGTATTTGAATCGGCAATCTTTCCTATCACTTTTACTGTCTTGTTGTCTTTAGAGAAAATCTTCTCATTGAGCATCTGCAGATAAGGTATCTTGTACTCAATGTTTGTCTCTTCCCAGTTTTTGCCTATAGGGTAAAGATTGTTTGTGTTTAGGATCTTTGTATTGTCAGTGACATCTACTGTAGCTGTAGACTCATCTGCAATCTGGGCAGCAGTGAGTGCTGCCTTTTTCATAAGTGGCATTGTTGTGATCTCAGAGTAGGCATATCCTGTCTTCTCACCCTTTACAACCCTAATGCCAACACCGTAATCTATATGCGTACCTGCGGCATTCACTTCTCCGTCCCTAAGGGTAAGCTCATTTATTACTGAGTGCTCAAAGAAGAGGTCTGCATATTCTCCACCTTTGGACAATGCAATGGAAATGAGCTCCTTCAGGTTTTCCTGGGTAACTCCAAAGAAGCCCATATATTTGTTGAATTCTATCATTTAACTATATATAGTTTATTTTCTCTTAAATAGAAGCTGGTCTACAAGTTCACCCTCTTTTGCAGTATAAACATATTTTACCTTTTTACCGCCGTTGTGTCTGAACTGGCCAACTTTAACCCACTCATTCTCGCCTGGGTTACTTATTGTTTTATTCTCGCCTACAGCCCATTTGTAAACTTCATACTCACCAGCTGGAATTACAATACCATTTTCCTTACCATTGAATACATATTTTACTTTGGTTCCGTTTTTAAGAGCCTTAAGATAGCTGTCACCAAAATAGAATTTGCTGTGGTCGGTCATTTTCTGTGCATTTGCATTCTGTGCAGGCTCAGAAATAATAATTCTGTAAGGAGCACCCTCACCAAGGTAATCTCCTAATGCAAGTACGTTATGGTCTGCAAAAGTTCTGAGGTTCTCAATAGAAACCCACTCACCTTCCTTGTTCTGGCTATAGTAAGTGTAAGGAGTCTCAAAAGTTACAGCAAGAGTTTTCTCTCCTGAGTTGTTCCAGAACCAGCCCTCACAATATCTGCTGCCCATTTTAGAGAAACAAAGGTCTTTCTTTGCAAAATACGGGTTGTCATTTATAGTAAGGTTGGCCAATACCATAAGGTTTTTGTAGAAAGTATTTGAAGAAGTCTCAGCTGTGTGAACCCAGTATGTAGCCTGGTGCATGCTCTGTGAGTGCATGTTAAGGAACACGTCAACATTGTCTTTTGCAAGGAGACCTTTAAGGAATGCTCTTATATTCTTAACTTCTTTTGTTGTTACCTCTTCCGGATCATCCCAGTTTACCTCCATATTAACGCCATTTGAGTTTGATCTGCTCATACCCTCTACAACACCATCGGGATTTGTGAAAGGAAGGATATAATAAATGGTGTTCTCTCTAAGTGCATTTGCATAAGGGGTGTCTGCAACAAGATCATCAATCATTCTTTCAAGGTGCCATGTGCCAGGAGTCTCGCTGGTATGTACCCTTCCGTGGATATAAACAACTTTTTTATCTTCCTTAAGGTTCTTGTTGGTGATTGTAAGTAAAGGCATGTTTCTGCCGTGTTCGCTATGACCAATAGAGCCCAAGTCTACCCAGTCATATTTTACCCACTCCTTGATTTTACCTAAAAGTCTGCTGTAAGTATATGGAATATAGTATGCAATATATACCTCATCCTGGTCATATTTCTTTATGATTGTCTTTTCGTCGGGAGACTCATTGCTCTCAAACCTTGTCCAATTTACATTGTCATAGCTGTAGTATGGACGGCGTGCGTCTGAGTTCTTTACATTAAGGGTAACCAATTTGTCCTTTACACCTGTCATCTTGAAATAATACCATCTTGCACTTGGAGCAAGGGTAGGGCGTGCAGGATTTGCAGGGTCAAATCTGCTGTAGAAATCATATGTGATGCATTCTACACCATTCTTTACCTCCTGAGAGACAAGTTCAGCCTTCTCCATTGAACCACTCTCAAAATTTGAAGTGAATGAAATCTGAGCATTAGCTGCAGTTGCTGCAAAAAGAGCAGCAATAAGTAAAATGTTTTTCATTGTGACGTTGTCCTTTTGTACAATTAATTGTGTATTACTACTATATAATTTATAATTTTTACAAAATATGCTATTTCAGTGATGCTGCGTATGCAAACAGGGCAAAATCTCCCTTGCAAGGGTCACCGGGGAATGCCTTATGCAAAAACTGTGTAATTTCAGTTGCTGTGGTAATATCTGCGCTGTTGCGTGAGGTTATACCCATATTGCGGGCACTGCGGTGCACGTGCACATCAAGCGGAATTATCAAAGATGCAGGGGAGGTGTTCTTCCATAACCCAAGATCCACTATACCGTCATTGCGTACCATCCAACGGCGAAGCATGTGTATTTTCTTGTTGGCTGCTTTAAGGTCGCTTTTTTGACCATAAACTTTTACTCTGAATTCGTCGGGAGAAAGAGTTTCCAAACTTTCATGTGTGGAGTAAAATTCTTTCAGCCTGCCACAAATAGCTGCAAAATCAGACCATTTTATTGTACGGTGCAGACTTTTGTCCTCATCTCTGTACAATCCTGCCATCACATAGCTGTATGGTTCCCATCCCATCTCATCAAATGCCCTCTTGCAGTCACGCACAATCATATCCCTGCGTCCCCAAGCCAGATGCGCGGCAATAACAGCAGCAATCTCAACATCTTGCAGGGATGCACCATCTTTATGTGCAAAATGCTTTGGAAAAATAATAGGATCTCCAGTGAAATATTCCTCTTTATTATATTGTTCCGCCAAATTGCGGAGTATTTTGAGCCTTTGTTCCATCAGTTGCAAAGATACTCAAAATATTGCTATTGGAGTGTCATATCCAATACAGATTGGTATTGTGAGTAATCTTTAAGAACAATGATTTCTATAAAGTGCCTATTATAATTCAATATGTATCTATTACAAGGTGATATTTGTAAGTCATCACTATAAACATCAATAATTTTTGGGGAGATATGCTGATTCCTTAAGTTGATAATTTCTATTCCTGATAAATCATAGAGTATTATTGAACTTCCATCTTTACTGAACTTTACAAAATAGTTAACATCTGTAAAATACTCAAATATAGGCTTCTGTTCTCCTATTTTCCAATATGTAACCCTGGGTTTTATGTTAATTCCTTCAAACTCAGTTGCACATATATAATTTCCACATGGTGAAATATCAATGCTCATAATATCTTCTACCAATTGTATTGGCTCACATACATAACTGTTATTATCAGTATCTATGATTTTTATGATATTGTTATCGGCCCTGTTAGATGATTCAGATATTTTACCACATGTATAGGCAAAGTGTCTGCCATCTGCACTTATTGCAGATTTTGCATAACTTGATCCGTTGTACTCACTTGAAAATTGTAGTTTATTATTATTTTGTAAGTTAATCAGTTTGGAATAGCCTTCAATGTCTGTAAATATCAAAAAATTCCCGTCTGAAGATGAGGAAAAACTCTTGATATATTCAGTTTCTATATGTGAATATGTTCCTTTTTTGATATCCCATATTTCTATTGCCTTATATCTTCTCCAATCAAATTGGATATAGTTTATAATCTTATCTTCACCAGCAAAATCCAATTGGTAAATACCTTTAGGACATGTGTATGAACCATATGCAAGAGTCCCGTCTTCCATATTAAAGATGCTGAATCTCTTATAAGAATGGACACAGAAGTATTTGCCTGAAGGGCTTACTTTGATACCTACCATGGTTTCATAACTGCTTTTGATTTCATAAATCTTGCTCAAATCCGCAGAATTGAACAGTGCCACGGTGGAATCTGATGTCTTTGCAAGAATGTATTTTCCACAAGGAGAATATTCTGCAAAGTATTCCCCGTTGAGTTTCCCAGTTATCCCTGCGGTTTTATAATATATATTATATAAAAGATCAACTGCAGGCTTGTAGTAATTGTTTGTGATATTGTCGGGGAGTATATATCCTAACAATTCTCTTGCGTTTTTGTAATTTTTTTTATCATATTCCCTCTTGGCAAGCAAGGTATAATATGCTGCTCTATAATCTGATTCATTGCAGTCACTTCCTTTGATATTGTATAAAGGATTATTTTTGTAGATGTAAATAATTTGATCTGTAGTCAATGTATCTGATTTATTTTCAACTGCATTATAGTCATATTTAAAACAACTGTAAAGTGAAACTCTATTTGTTTTCCTTTTTGCACAAACGGATAAATCATGATTAATGTATTTATCTGAATCTATAGGATTTTCACCAATAAACTCTCCACTTTTTGAATCATACACTTTTATTATGTATTTGTTGTTGATTTTGTATGTAGTTGCATAAATATATTTTCCATCTCCAGAGTATTTTGGAGAAAAAGAAGATTTTAGCTGGTAATATTTTATATTGTTTTCAGCATCTTGAACTGAATAACTTCCTTTAAATTCTTTTACCAATAATGATTTTCCGTCTGGAGACATTCTGCACTCATTAGTATTTTCTATTATGTTGATCTTTTGGGGAATATCATCAAGATTCCAAATTTCAACATAATTGGAGTAGTTTATGAGAAGTCTTTTACCATTATTGCTTAAGCTGATATCATCTATAAAATCATAGCTAAAGTTGGTCTTTCTGATATCCTGTTGTGTTAAAGATACTGACATGAGTTGCCCCTCAGTAGTAAGTAAAAAGATTTCTCTATTCTTTTTGTAAAGGCATTTTTTTACACGTCCCTCAATTGTTATTGAACATGTAATTTGATTTTTGGCAATATCAAGTTCAATAACCTTATTATATCCATATAGAAGAACATTCCTATTGTCAGGTGAGAATATGAGATTATCCATATCTCCCCCAATTTGTGTGTTCTGTATAACTCTTTCTCCAGTTTGCAGATTAAACACATCAAGATTATTATACTTATGGTTATAATCATCTATTATACCTATGTATAATCCATCATTACTGTAATTTAATGATCCATAAGACCCTTTTTGATAAAATATTTTTTTAGTGTTATTATTTAATAGTTCGTGAGCTTTTTCCTGCAGGTACAAAGAGCGATAAATGGAAACACTGTCTTTTTGTTGTCCCGAAGCAGCAAAAGGAAGAATAATGAACAGAAAGTAAATTATTTTCTTCATGGCAGTGATTATTTATAATTTGCTGCCGTAATTTAATCAATAATATCGAATTATAAAATATCTGCAAAAAAAAAGAGCAGCCAAATGGCTGCTCCTGTTCTCCGTTATAAGGATTATTTCTTTTTGTAACGGCTGTAGAACTTATCAACTCTACCTGCAGTGTCAACAAGTTTCATCTTACCAGTGTAGAATGGGTGAGATGTGTTTGAAATCTCCATTTTCATTACTGGGTAAGTAACACCGTCAATCTCAATTGTCTCTTTAGTGTTTACACATGAACGTGTAATAAATACGTGGTCGTTTGACATATCCTTGAAAGCAACAAGGCGGTAGCTCTCGCGATGAATTCCTTTTTTCATTTCTTTATATTGTTAGTTGTTAATTTTCAGCGCGCAAATTTAGCAATTCAATTTATGATTGCAAAATTTATTACACTAAATTTTAGAGAATTTACTTTATTCTCTGCTCGCCAATTTGGATAACAGTTTCAAAAGCTCCAAATATAGCCATACAAGGGTAACTGTAAGACCAAAAGCTCCGTACCACTCCATGTACTTAGGTGCCCCTGCCGCTGAAGCTTTGGTTATGAACTCATAGTCCATTAGGAGACTGAAAGCAGCAACAGCTACTATCACAAGACTTATACCAATACTTAACGGGCTACTGTTGTGCAACATGCTCAAATTAACTCCAAATAAAGAAACTATCCAGCTGCCAATGTAAAATACCATAATTGAAATTAGAGCAATGCTCAGCACTTTCATAAATGTGCCGTTCACCTTAATTATACCGCTGCGATAAACTGTAAACATTACAAGAGCTGTAACCATAGTAAGTGCAACTGCATTTGTAACAATATTAGGGTAGGTGAGTGCAAACTGCTCATTTACAATAGCAGATACTCCACCCAAAGCCAAACCTTCTGCTGCTGCATAAATTGGTGCAAGGAACTGGGCGGCCTTAGGCTTAAAGGAAATTATCATTGCCAGGATAAACGCTGTTATAAGTCCACCAAACATCCAGCCTGTAATTGACTGCGGGTTAATTGCATTATAATAAAGTTTCCAGGTATATGCTGCACCAGCAATAACCATAAGTATTAGAAGGAGTGTTTTTGTAGCTGTACCTCCAACTGTCATGACTGTACTCTTGCCAAAAGAGTAGGGTTGGTTTCTGAAAATGTTCTCGTTTAAAACCGGATTTGCCATATAAATACTTTTTAATTTTTAATTGTCGGGGAAGCAGATTATTTTATTCTGAACAATTGTTCCTCTTCATACAACAATGCCTTCTTGGCTTTGCGTATCCATTTCTGCTCCTCCACTTTAATATGCTCTTTAATATCGTGCCAATCACCGTTTCCTGCCACATAGTCAAGGAGAACCTGGTCTCCAAGCAACAATTCTATTGCAGTCTTGTCATTTCCAGCCTCATATTTACCTGGACGGAACTCAAACTCTGCACAATTGTCATGCAGGAACCTCATAACCCTCAAATTATGGGCCAATGCGTGGTACTGCATGTTTGGATTAGGCAAGAATTGGAATCCAAAGCAACACTCATCCTTCCATTTGTGGAAGGTAGGTATAAATCTCATCCATCTTACCCAAACACCCTCATCATAAATAGGGGACTTTTTGTCATTCCAACCATCAAGTCCATGCTCCTTGCAGTATCCCGACAAATTCTCCATATAAGGTGCTCCAAAAATCTCAAACGGACGTGTAGTACCTCTACCTTCGCTCACATTGGTACCCTCCCACAAACACTGGCCGCTATAAAAATGTGAAGTGAACAAACCTGGGAAATTTGGTGATGGTGGAATGCTCCATGGCATAAGCTCCCTGTTCACTGCAGAAGCCTTATATGAAACAATATGCAATGGAAATTTAGCATTAATCTCATTGTAAAGCATATAAGCAACCTCTCCAATAGTAAGACCATGACGGTGAACAAGCCCTTCAATGCCAATAAAAGAACCGTACCCCGGTCTGAGTGCTGTACCCTCTACCTGTCTTCCTGCAGGATTTACTCTATCAATGATATATACAGGCAGATCTATCTCATTAGCCTTAAGTACCTTAAACAGATTAAAGATAGTGGAAAGATAAGTATAATATCTGCATCCTACATCCTGAAGCTCCACAATAAGTGCATCAATCTCCTGCAAATCCTTAAGGCTTGCAGCCAATGACTCCTCCTTGCTGCCATATAGGGAAATGAACTCTACCCCCTCAAGCAACTTGTTATAACTGTCACCGCTGTTCAATTTTACCTGATCCTGCAACTCTCCAAACAATCCGTGCTCAGGCATAAAAACCTTTGTAAGCTTGAATTTTTTGGCCACACTCTCAAACAAATACTCCCCTCGCTCGGGGTCCCACGCTGTCTGATTGCACAATACACCCAGTTTCCCCCTCTTAAGGACAAGATCCGGCTGCTCGAAAAATGGTGTTGTTCTGAATGAAAACATATATCTGATTAAATTAATCTTATTTATTTGATAATAGCTCCGCAATCCTTCAATTTCTCAATCCATAATTGGGCATCTGCTGTAGCCCTCTCTGCGGTTATACCATATCTCTCAACCAAATAATAGGAAACATCTTCCTCTGCAAATTCTTTGCCGCAGAAATTCTCCCACAGTGCCGCAGCACTCTCGTTAAACGATATAATTTTAGTCATATCCACGCCGTGAGTTCCCTGTTTAACCACTACTTTCTCACCGGCTATTTCCCTTAAAATATAATTGTTGCTCAGTTTCATAAATTTCATGTTTTTCCGTTGCAAATTTACTAAGAAATATACTCAATTTTCTAAAGTTACGTTGTCTTTTTGTGTAAGTATTTGATATTTAGAATAATAATATTTTTATCTAATTTAAATTACAAGAAAATAAATATCTAAAATATTGATATTGTGTAACATACACAAAAAGACAACGTAACTTTAAGCCAGCCCCTCTTCTATGCGGTATTTTTTTCTCTTTTTAGCAAGAAAATTTTTATAGAAAAAATTGTGAGAGTAAATTTTACGCAACTCCTTGCGTGGGTATCTCCCTTTGCGTAGCTTTACTAGAAGAACAACGGGACAGATTGTGGTGAGGGAATTCTTTGTGCGCACACTACTGCATGAGTTCCATAGAAATTGTAAATTATGGAATACCAAATGAATTTTTGTAGCTCATTTGTTAATGAGCCCCAGGCACCCTATGCAATTGAAGAAGTAGGCACTTATGTAGATTTGTTGAATGATCTTGGATTCAAGCACGTATTTGGAAGAGAGGCCAACAAAGAGATACTCATGGCTTTTCTCAATGAGATTATCACCGACCGCCGGATAATAGATCTTGAGCACATAAACAACGAACAGGTTCCGTTTGACATAGAGAGCAAGAAGAGTGTCTTTGACCTCTATTGCAAGACCCAGGACGGAAGCAGGATTGTAGTTGAACTGCAAAAGAAAGGGCAAAAGGACTTTATAGACAGAACCATCTACTACAGCGGTTTCCCAGTACAGAGCCAGGTGGAAAAAGGAAACACAAAGTACACCTTCAGCGCTGTATATGTAATCAATATACTAAATTTCAACCTCAAGGAATTGAGTGGTGACCCCGATGTGGTCTCCTGCTGCAGATTGCAGAAAGTGAACAAAAACACCACCATAAGCAAGAAATATACATTTATATTCATAGAATTGCCTAAATTTACAAGAAAATTGGAGGATATTACTCCCGATAGCATACTGGACGGCTTCTTCTACTGCTTCAAGAACATGA